>DASZYN010000239.1:0-3739 GCA_035545435.1 Acidobacteriaceae bacterium
GATCGCTGGGGCGGAGTGCTCGACGAACTGCTGGGGCTGGTGGACATCTTTCTTCCCAACGAGGACGAGGCGTGCCGGATCACGCGGAGTGCATCCGCAGAGCTGGCGATTCGTCAACTGTCGGAACGGGTGCCGCTGGTGGCGGTGAAGTGCGGCAGGCGCGGAGCTCTTGTACAGCAGGGACAACAGCTCTGGCAGGTCAGCGGCGAGCCGGTTTCGCCGGTCGACACCATCGGAGCCGGCGACAGCTTCGATGCCGGTTTCTTGTCGGCGTACCTCGCGGGAAAGACGCCGGAGCAATGCGCGGCGTTCGGCAACCGCACAGCGGCGCTATCCACGCAACGGGCCGGCGGTACGGAATCGTTTCGCGACCGAGCGCTGGTTCGGGATTTTCTGGGCCGCACGGCTTAATCGCGGCCGAGGCATCTGCTTTTGAGTTCGGGCGGAGGACGCGCGGAACCCGCGCAGGCTCCTTACTCGTGCGCCACCGGAACTGGATTCAGAATCGTTTCCTTCTGGTTTGGATCGCCTTTGGCGGGTCCGTGCCAAACGCCACCACCATAAGTATTGATATAGATCTGGGTGGGATCGTTCGGATCCACGGTCACGCGGTGTCCCCACTTGAAGTCGTATCCCTGAATACGGGCCCAATGCGCTCCGCGATCGACGGATCGGTAGGCCGCGGCGTCGAAGCCGGTGATGTAAAGGGTGTCGGGATGGCTGGGGTCGATCGTGAGGTCGTAGACGTGTTGTCCCTCCGAGAAGATGTTCTTCCACGTTTTCCCGGCATCTTCGGAGACGAACACACCACCATCGTGGTCGGCGCTGATGCCCTCGCGTCCCCAGGCAGTGAGATAGAGCCGATTCGAGTCGCGAGGGTCGATTTCGAGGGCGGTCGGACCGGTTACACCTTCGGGAAGAGCAACGCGCTGCCAGTGTTCGGCTGCGTCGATGGAACGATAGAGCGCGCCTGCGGCGCCTGGTCCGGCACCGGGCTTATCGCTGCGGCGAGCGACAACCAAATAGAGCGTGCCATGATTGTCCCGCGTGATACGCCACGCGAACGGCTCGGAGCCTTCGATGCCCTCGCTCTTTCGCGCCCATGTCTTTCCGCTGTCGACCGACTTGTAGACTCCGTGACCGAAGGCGCACACGTAGAGGGTGCGCTTCCCGGGAGGGCTGTTCGGATCGAGGAGGATGTGAGTGATGGAATCCTGAGGCAGTCCGCTGGCACTCGGCTGCCAGTGCATGCCGCCGTCGGTGGAGACAGCAACGCCGCCGGTGAATGTTTGTGGAGAGCGATTGCGCCACATTTTCTGGCGAGGAAGGTCGTGCGTTCCGCTGAAAGCGCCCCACATCAATCCGCGCTGAGTGGGATCGAATGCGAGCCAGTAGGTGGTATTGCGCCAGTTATCGGGAACACCCTCAGAGCTGCCAATCCACGTGCGGCCACCATCGCGGCTCTGGAATAAACCGATGTCGGTGGAGTCAATGTAGATGTGGTGCGAGTCGAAGGGATCGAACTGCACACCATAGTTGGTGGTCACATCGAGTCCAGGCGAACTCCAGCCGCCGTTCTTCTCCACCGAATTGACTTCCTTCCAGGAAACGCCGCCGTCCAGGGTGCGATAGGTGCGGAAGAGATCGGTCGCATACACTTGCTTCGGATCGGACGGCGCAACGGCCAGGCTGTAAGGCGTGTCGAACCAGATCGTGTCGTTTCCCTGTCGCGCACGTTGCTCGATCCAGGTCCCCTTGAGATTGGAGGCAGGGCGATTCGACTCCCTGAAGACGATCGTCCATGAACGTCCACCGTCGGTGGTCTTCGCGATGCCATTGAAGAGGTTTTGCGCTCCTTCGCCGATCTGAAGGCGGCGGAATCCGACGTAGGCGACGTTGGGATTTGCGTCGGTGGCTGCGATGGCTTCGAAGCGTCCCGCGCTCTGATGCAACTGAGGAGTGATGGAATCCCAGTGTCGTCCGCCGTCACGGCTGGAGTAGACGAGGCCATCTGTGCCCGTTGCGTAAAACGAAGTTGTCTGGCTGGATCGAGTTGCGCCGGCCGCGTGAAACGGCACGGGGATATGCCCAAGCTCCTCGATACGGCCGGAGGGTTCAATCTGGTAGGCCGCATTGCCGGCGATAGCTGTGACGCGATCCTGTTGCGCTGAAAGAAGAAGCACATGTTGGGGAATGGTTGTGAGACGCCGCCAGGTGGTTCCATCGTCCTCGGAAGCGAGCACGACAGAGGATTGCTTACCGGTAGCGAACGCGACATAAATACGCGGCTTCGTTTCCGATCCCTGGGCCGGGGAGAGCGCGATTGCGGAGATCTCTCCGCCCGGATAGGTTGGGTCGTCCGAGGTCAGGCTGTAGTCGGCATGATCGCCGACCTGATGTTCGACCGTGTTGCGTCGCGGATCAGGAAAGACCAGCGACCAGTTCTGACCGGCATTCGTGCTGCGCCAGAGGCCGGCATTGCCGGCATAAATCACATGCGGCTGGACGGGGTCGAAGGCGAAGACGTTCATTCCTCCGCGAAGGTTGAACATATGCCACGACCTGCCGTTGTCCTGGGTGACATAACCGCCGGTCATGTCACAGTGTTCGACGACAACCGCCGGATCGTGGGGACTGATGGTGGGACCGATTGTGGTGCCGCCGCCACCGGGCCCGATGATTTCCCATTTGGTCTGGGACGCTGCCGGGAGAGAAAGAACCAAAACTCCTGCTGCGAGGATCGAGCAGCGCAGCGCCGCCATCTTGCCTTTCATCTGCAATTCTCCAGTGCGCAATTGTGCGAGGGATCGCTTTCGAAGATCACGGCCTATTGTTGTTTCTATTGTGATTCATGTACGTATACTTTGATTGTCAATCATTACTATTTCTTTTGATTGAACTGGAGGGTAGCAGAGTTGGCAATGATCCTGCAACAACTGGCCGAGGCGCGGCGCCAGGGACGCCGGATGGGAATCTATTCGGTGTGTTCGGCTCACGACTGGGTGCTCGAGGCTGCCTGCGATCAGGCCGTCGAGGACGGCTCGCACCTCCTGATTGAGGCCACTTCGAATCAGGTGAATCATCGCGGCGGATACACGGGCATGGTTCCGCGGCGATTTCGGGATCGTGTGGCCGAGATAGCGACGAGCCGCGGTCTGGATTTGTCCAGGTTGATTCTGGGGGGCGACCATCTCGGTCCGAATCCGTGGCAGCATTTGCCTGCCGAGCGGGCGATGCGGGAAGCGGAGGAGACTGTCCGCGGCTATGTCGGTGCAGGCTTCCAGAAAATTCACCTGGATGCCAGCATGTCGTGCCTCGGGGATCCTGTGCCGCTGCCGGTTGAGACGATCGCGCGGCGCGCTGCGGCTTTGTGCGCTGCGGCGGAAGCGGAGGCCGGCGCTGTTCGCCCCGTCTACGTGATCGGCACAGAGGTTCCGACGCCAGGCGGCGCAACCGAATCGTTGAAGGAACTGCAGGTGACATCGCGGGAAGCGGCGGCGGAGACGGTCGCGATCCATCAGCGCGTCTTTGCCGAGGCTGGCCTCGAATCTGCGTGGACGCGTGTGATCGCGCTGGTGGTGCAGCCCGGAGTCGAGTTCAATCACACCAGTGTGGTGGATTTCGATCCGAGTCGCGCCGGGCATCTTCCCGCGCTGCTCGACGAACTGAAGACGCTGGTCTATGAGGCGCATTCGACCGACTATCAAAGGCCCGAAGCGTACCGTGAGCTGGTGCGAGA
>DASZYN010000240.1:0-9210 GCA_035545435.1 Acidobacteriaceae bacterium
TGGAGTCTCCGCGGAAGGCGCCGCCCTCTGCTATCGCACCATCTGTGTCGAAGGCGCCAGATACTTCGGGCCCGATGCGCACCCCGAAGTCTCAATGCACACTCTGAGCTTCGCCCGCTACCGCCGCCTTTCCGAGCGGCAGGACTGGCGCGGCACCTCTGAATTGCTCCTCACCTCCGCAAAGAAGCTTGCGAAGGTCGGCGCCGACTTCCTCATCTGCCCCGCGAATACGCCGCATCTCGCTTTCCCCTTTTTCGACTCGCGCTCCCCGCTGCCCTGGCTGCACATTGCCGACGTGGTTGCCGACGAAGCTCTCCGCCGCGGCTTCCACCGCATCGGTATCCTCGGCACGCGCTACACCATGCAGAGCAGCCTTTATGCCGACCGCTGCAACCCCCGCGATCTTGAAGCTCTCAGCCCCAACGCCGATGAGTGCGCCACGATCAACCGCTTCATCTACGACGAGCTGGTCCGCGGTGTGTGCACTCCGGCCGCCACTGAATACCATCAGCAAGTCATCGCCCGCCTCAAATCTGAAGGCTGCGACGCCGTCGTTCTCGGCTGCACCGAAATCCCCCTCATCATCAGCGACGCCAACTCTCCGCTTCCCACCCTCGACTCCACCAGACTTCTCGCCCACGCCGCACTACGCAAAGCTGCTGGAAAATAGTCGGCTGCACGTTCGTCAAATACAGCTCGACCTGCAACGTCCGTCCCGCCCTTGTTTTGCGTCTATCCGCTGTACGCTATCCGCGGTACGCTGAAAGGCAGAGGATCCCCAGCATGGCCACCACGACCAGCACCTGGTCGCATCCGGTTGCGACCGCGCGCAGGGCCACCATCCCCTGGTATCTCTGGACCGTCGCTCTTGCCGTCACCTCCGTCACCATCGGCGCGCACTGGGACGTCTCCTGGCACCGCTCCATCGGCCGCGATACGTTCTGGACGCCCGCCCACATGGCCATCTACCTGTGCGGCATCCTCGCCGGCATCGCCTGCGGCTACCTCATCCTGCGCTCCACCTTCGCACCAACTCCGGAACTCGATGCCACCTCCGTCCGCGTCTTCGGTTTTCGCGGACCCCTCGGCGCTTTCATCGCCGCCTGGGGCGGCATCGCCATGCTCACTTCTGCCCCGTTCGATAACTGGTGGCACAACGCCTACGGTCTCGACGTCCAGATCGTTTCCCCGCCCCACACGCTGCTCATGCTCGGCATCTTCGCCATCGAAATCGGCGCGGCGCTGCTCATCCTCGCCCAGATGAATCGCGACGCCGCCGATGGCGCCGCACCGAACCCGGGCCTGCAGTGGCTCATGATGTACATCTTCGGACTCATGATGGTCCTCACCATGTTCTTCCGCATGGAATACACATGGGACGTCATGCTCCACCGCGCCGGCGCCTACATCTCCATGGCCATCGGTGTCCCCCTCTACTTCGCCGCGATGTGGAAAGCCTCGCGACACCGCTGGGCCTGCACCCTGATCTGCACCTTCTACTCGCTGGCCCTCGTCGCCTTCATCCTGATCCTCCCGCTCTTTCCGGCCACGCCGAAACTCGGCCCCGTCTACCAGGCGGTCACGCAGTTCATCCCGCCGAAGTTCCCCATCCTTCTCATCGTTCCCGCGATCGCACTCGACCTGCTGTGGCGGAAATTCGGCAAGGTGAAGAGTCAGAGCAACAAGATTCTGCTGTCGCTCGCCAGCGGCCCGCTCTTCGTCCTGACTCTGGTCGCCGCCGAATGGCCCTTTGCCGCCTTTCTGATGTCGAAAGCCTCCCAGAACCGGTTCTTCGGCACGGCCTACCTTGACTACGGCACGCCCTCGTTCAGCGCCGATGCGCTTCGCCACTTCGTCCGCCCGCAGCATGGCCTCGAACTCTGGACCGGCCTCCTGTGGGCCATGCTCTACGCCGCCATCTCCGTCTGGCTCGGCCTCCTGCTCGGCGACTGGATGCGCAAGGTGCAAAGGTAATGCGAACTCGCCGCATTCTTCCTCTCTTTCTTTGCGCGCTGACAGTCGCTCCTCTCGCCCACGCCCACGTGGGCAGCCCCGATGTCTACGCCGAAGGCAACGCCGGCCCCTACAAACTCTCCATCGTCATCCGCCCGCCGCTCGTCATCCCCGGCGTTGCGGAAGTCGAGGTCCGTTCCCAAACCCCCGGCATTCACGCCATCGCCATCACGCCGCTCGCGCTTACCGGCGAAGCCTCCAGGCATCCGCCCACACCCGACGCCATGAAGACCCCCAGCGCCGACCCCAGCTACTTCACCGGCCAGCTCTGGATCATGGCGCCCGGCTCCTGGCAGATTCGCTTTCTCGTCGATGGCGACCGCGGACATGGCGTCTGGAGCGTGCCTCTCCCCGCCGCCGCCCAGGGCGTACGAAAAATGCAGCGCGGCCTCGGTATCTTTCTTGCCGCGCTCGGCCTGCTCCTGGTCCTCGGCATGACGGGCATTATCGGCGCCGCCGCTCGCGAATCCCAGCTCGCCCCCGGCGAATTCGCACCACCTCGCCGTCGCCGCACCGCCGCCATCGCCATGACAGTGGGTTTCGCTGTCCTTGTCACGGGCGTCGTCCTCGGCAACTGGTGGTGGAAAAGCGAAGCTGCCTCTTACTCCGAGGGAATCTACAAGCCTCTCCGCATGGATGCGAAGCTCGTCTCCGGCAACGTCCTCAATCTCACCCTCATCGATCCCGGCTGGCTCGACGCCCATCGCACCGGCAACTTCATCCCCGACCACAACCACCTCATGCACCTCTACATGATTCGCTGGCCCGCAATCGACGTGGTCTACCATCTCCATCCCGACCCGATCGCCAGCGACGAGTTCCAACTCGCGCTCCCCACCATCCCCGCCGGCACGTATCACCTCTACGCCGATGTCGTGCACACCAACGGGTTTCCAGACACGATGGTCTCCAGCGTCACACTGCCCGCGATCACTGCGCGCCCGCTCGCCGGTGACGATGCCGAAGGTCAGGGCTCTCCGGTTTTCGCATCGCCGGAAACAACAACGACCTTCACGCTTCCCGACGGTTACACCATGGTCTGGAATAAACCCGCCTCGCTCACCGCGCGCCAGCCCAACGACTTCACCTTCACGCTCCTCGACCGCACCGGCCATCCCGCGCAGGACACCACCCTCTACATGGGCATGCTCGGTCACGCCGCCTTCGTCAAAGACGACGGCACCGTCTTCGCCCACATCCACCCGAGCGGAACCATCGCCATGGCCGCCCTCATGATGGCCGAGCAGCAAAACGCGCCCGCGTCCTCACCGGCCGCGCCCAATTCTTCTTCCTACATGAAGGAGATGCCAGGCATGGACATGCCGGAGACAACCACCGGCCATCTCCCCAGCTCCGTCAGCTTTCCCTACGGATTTCCCACTCCCGGCCGCTATCGCATCATCGTCCAGATGAAGCACAGCGCCACCATCGAAACCGCCCTCTTCGACGCGACGGTGTCACCATCGGCATGATGGGTCGCCCGCCTACTGCACATCCAGCGTGAACGACTTCCTGACCAGCGACTGATCCCAACCCGCCGCAAACACCGTCACGCTGTGGGATCCCGGACCGAGGTTCACACTCTGCCTGAGCCATGTGTAGTAAGAGAATCCGTCAATCTGCTCGGCCACCTTGGATCCGTCCACCCACACTTCGACATCGCGCATCGGCACCGGACCCGCGGCTCCAATCTGGAATTGCACGAGCGACCCCGACACGCCGTTCAGAGGCGAACAGACCGTTATGCCCTCCGCAGCCCATGGAGCTGAACAACTCGGCCAGTTTCCCGAGGTCGTGTTCAGCTGCGTCGTATTGGCCGTCTGGCTGCAATACGAATCAAAGCACTGCACAACCAGAAGGTCCGGCGTGGCGTCCTGATTCGCGCGCAGAAGGAGCGGCGGCTGGCTCAGCTCATGAATCTCTCCATCCGGCGATTTCTGCGCCCAGTACACCGTCTGGTCCGGCAGATAGGACGAGTCAGGATTTCTCCGCAGCACGTCGACCCACAGGGGCCCCGTGCCTGGATTGGCGCAATCCAGCTCCTCGACAACCACATCGTTTAGTCCGTTGCCGTCCATATCCGCCACTTGCGCGTCGCCCGTCACGCAACGACCGGCCTGAATCGAGGTACGGCTCGCGAACTGGCGCTGCGGATCGCCATAAAAAACAAACACCCGGTTGGCGCCGGCAGCAGGATCGACAGCGAGCACATCCGATTTCGCGTCGCTGTTCACGTCGCCTGCCGTAAACGCGGCGTAGCCCTGCGGCAGGCTGAGCGTCACCTCTTCAGGAAAATGCCCCGCGCCGTCGCCGTAATACACATAAGCGGTGCCGGTCGCGCTCGTATCCCGCCCAATCAGCAAATCGGCTTTGCCATCGCCGTCGAAATCTCCCATCGCCACCGTGGTGCCGTTCACGCTCTGCGTCTGCCCCGCAGAGAACCCGCCCTTTCCATCGCCCAACCAGATGTGCAAATAGCCGTTGTTCACCACTGCCACGTCGAGGTTGCCGTCGTGGTTGTAGTCGCCAACTGCGGCAGACGCGCTGTCCACGCTGCCCCCGGAGGGGGCGTAAGCGAACGATCCCTGCAGCGTGAGCGCGCCTTGCCCGTTGTTTCGGTAGACGTAAGCGTTCCCGCTGTCATAGGTAAACGCCAGAATCGCCAGATTCCCATCGTGATAGAAGTCCCCGACCGCCAACTGCGCGATCGAGTCGGTGTCTCCCTGGTTGAGGGGGACCTCGTACTCGGTCGCCGGCAAGTAGGTGCCGTCCTTCTTCGCGAACTCGACTGCGAATACCGGATACCCTCCCCTGTCGACGCTCTCGATATAGGCGAGATCCTCGTAGCCGTCGTTATTGAAATCGCCGTGATAAAAGGACGTGTTGCCGCAACCGGAGCACAGTTGCCAGTGGTTAGCGACTGTAACCTGCCCATGCAGAAGAACGGGGAACAGCAGACAAAAGCCAAAAAGCCCACACGACTTTGCGCGAGCCATTAGAAACCTCCGAAAGACAGCTGAATTGTTTCGAACGGGACGTGCGGGCCAGACAATGTACGCCTGTAGGATGCGTTGGGTTCGCATCATCGGTTGTCCAGAATGTCTGCAGAGTCCCCAGCTTGACGGACGACCAGGCCCCTGATTTCCCGTTGCCCCGACGCCGGTGATGTGCCGGAAAGCCTGCCCACCCGGCAGAGCCGCTCCACAGGGGAAGGCCTCAGCAACTGGGTCTCTCGCTATCCGAGAGCGTGCCTACTTCGTCCCCGCCTGCGCCTCTTCAATCAGCTCAAACAGCTTCGACCGGTCGATCACCTCGACGAACGGCGTTCCGCTCCTCCGGTTCGTCACCACCCAGATCGTCGGCGTGTGCTGGATTCCGACACTTTGCCCCAGGTCGGTATCCGCCTTCACCAACTGGGTCAGCCGTCCCTGCGGATCCACCACAAACGGAAACTTCAGCTTGTGATCCGCAGCGAACTTCTGCGCAAACGTCCTCAGATCGTCGAGGCTACGGATCGTCGGCTGTGCAGCAAACACCGCATCTCTGAATGCATCGCCCAGCCGCCTGGACTTCGTATCGAACCACCGCGCATCCACCGCGGCCTGAAAACTCCACGTGTGGAACGGAAGCGGAAAATCGTGCCGCACCCAGGGAATGTGATACTTCTCCGCCGCCTCTTTCAGCACCGGATTTGCCCGCGCACAGTCCGGACACTCCAGATCTTCAAACTCAACAATCGCCACCCGCGCCCCAGCCGGGGGACGCAGCGCCCGGGCGTTATGCACCACCGTCGTCTGCGGCTCCGGATTCGAAAACTGCGCCAACGCCGGTACCGCCGACGCTACAAACAGGAAAAAGCCAGGAACTAGAAACCGAGCCAGTCGAACCATAAGAATTGGACTCATTGTAGCGGCCGAACGTCCTATACTGTCCGCGATTCCGGAAGACCCACAGTGGCTCGCACCGCAGTCAAAGCCCGGCGCCTCACCATTGCATCCGGCGCGCGGCACGCACTCTGCCCCGATCGCCCGCGTTCCTGGACTTCGAAAGACGCCACGGCCGCCGCCCAAGACTTCTTCACCCGGCCGCGTCGCAGCGCCGCCCGCGAACTGCTCCGTGAACTCTGCTCTGACGATCCCTTCGACCATCGCTGTGCCGCCGAACTCGCCCGCCTCGTCAGCCGTCGCCAGCAAGACGTCCTCGCCGCATACAGCGACCTCCTCGCCGAAGTCGCCGCCACTCTCCCGATGGAAGAGTGGCAGGCCCGCGGCTACGTTCTCGTTGCTGCTGCCATGAATGCCGTGACCCACGCCCAGCGCATGCGCATGCTACCCCTCGTCCGCGCTCGCCTCTCTGAAGACCGTATCGCCGTCCGTGCCATGGCTCTGGAAGCCTTCGCTTACCTCGCTGCCCGAGAGCCCGGCCTCCGCGACGAAGCCCTGGAAAAACTCGAAGCCGCCCGCCACAGCAGCGAACCCGCCCTGCGCGCCCGGGCAAGGCTCATGCTCCCGGTCGTGATGAAGTCCGAGCTCACTTTGCCCCGCTAAAACACAAAGGCCACCCATTTCCGGGTGGCCTTCGCTTCGAACCAGGCAGATTCGCTTCTGTTTTCTTACCTTGCCTTACTCTTGTGCGGCGCAAGCCGCTCCCGCCTCGACAGCTAGTCGCCCATGACGGGTTCGGCCTTCTCCACCGGCTTGGCCGGCGCGATCGAGTCAATCGTCACCAGACCCTCCACCGGCTTCTCGCCCAGAATCTGCTCGCGATACAGCTTCGCCATCCGGGCATTCTCGGCATCCTGCTTCAGCTTCGCTTCGCGCGCCCGCAGCTTCTCTTCACGTGCGTTCTTCGCGATGCCCAGCTTCTCCAGGCTGTTGTTGGCCGCCGCATCCACGTGCTCCTGATTCAGAATCAGCGTGTGCTGTGCGGACTCCATGCCCACCTTCTTGCCGCCCGCGAAGATCTCATGCCGCCCGTGCTCCTCGTACCACTTGGTGAGCGTCGCCGTCATGTGCATCTTCTCGATGATGTTCCGCCAGCCAATGCCCGTGTTGTACGCGCAGAAGCTGATCTCGCCTTCCTGCGTCGCGTACGGAATGATGCACTGCTCCGTGCGCCGGAAGTCGTAGTTGAACAGGTCCTGGAACCACATGCCCGCGATGAACAGGAAGTTCCAGCGGTCCGCGCGCCGCTGCTCGATGTCCGCCATGGTGCGGTCGCCCGTCACCTTGCCGTAGTTCCGGCCCGTTGCTCCGAAGCACTTGTCGAACTTCTGCAGCAGGTCAAGGATCTTGAAGTGCGTCGGCGACTTCCGCGGATCGTAGTTCCGCAGCAACGCCAGCGACACGCCGAAGATCGACAGGAACTTCCCGCGCGCCGCGTCGTTCACCTTCGCGATGTCCTTCGCGAGGCGATCCGCATTCAGGAACGCCGTCACCGGCACCGCTTCCTTCGTTTCCTTGTCGATCATCAGCGCCATGCCGATGCCGCAGTTCGGATGGCAGCCGCAGCTCAGCTGGCCCCATTCGTGATTCGGCCCGTGCACCAGATCGGCCCAGTCGCTGAACGTGCTCATAAAGCTGATCGGGAACCAGTCCCGTGTCGGCTCGCCCAGTCCCGTCTGGTTCTTCACGTCGTGCGCCATGTGGCTCAGCGTGTAGCGCTGCGCCAGGCGCCGCTCTTCACTCACCGCCTCATCGCGGCCTGTGAAGCTCACCGGCTGGAAGCTCAGGAAGTTGATCTTCTTCGGATTGTCCAGCGCGAACTGGATAATGTGCCCGACCTGCTCGTTGTTAATGCCGTTGATGATCGTCGTCACCGGCACAATATCCACGCCCGCTTCGTGCAGGTTGTGGATCGCCTGCAGCTTCACATCGAACAGGTTCCCCACCTTGCGGTGGGAGTTCGCCGCGTTGCCGATGCCGTCGAACTGCAGGTACGCATAGCGCAGACCCGCTTCCGCAGCCGCCCGGCATAGTTCCTTCGACTTCGCAAACTCAATGCCGTTTGTCGCCGCCTGCACCGAGTTGTACCCAACCTTGCGCGCATACGCGACCGCGTCGAGGAAGTACGGCGACAGCGTCGGCTCGCCTCCCGAGAACTGGACGCTCATCTGCCGCTTCGGCTTAATCGTGATGGCGTTGTCCAGCATCGTCTTAATCTCGTCCCACGTCAGCTCATGCACAAAGCCGACCTGGTTGGCGTCCATGAAGCATGGATCGCACATCATGTTGCAGCGGTTCGTCAGGTCAATCGTCAGCACCGACCCGCGCCCGTGCGTCACCGTCGAGGTGCCGTGGTTGTGCAGCTTGTCGTCGTTGTGCGCGCGAATGTCGCGGCCCGGAAAGACCTCTTCCAGATGCTTGAAGAACGCCGTGTCGATCGACATCACGTCTTCAAAGTGCCCGTGCTTCGGGCAGTCTTTCACCATCAGAATCTTGCCGTCGCGCTCAATGATCTGCGCCTTGATCTCGCCCACCTTCTCGTTCAGAAGGATCTCGTGGGGCAGCTTGCCGTCGATAATCTGCTGGCGAATCTCCGGCACGCACTTCGGACAAAGCGAGTCCGTGGTGCGCGGCCAGCCGAGCGGCGGCTTCTCCTTCTGCCACGACTTCAGCAGAGGCTTGTCCGACCATTTCGGCGTAAACGACGGGTTGGGGCGGATGCTGTTCAGCTTCTCAAAAACGCTCCAGGCCCCGTTGGCCGCAATCGTAACCGCTCTCTCGGCATATTTCACAGCTTTTGACATGGGTCAGAAATCTCCTGTTGCAGGATGTCGTGCTCTGGGATGCCTGGACTGGGGCTAAGTCTTTGCCTGCCAGGACTTTTCCAGCTTCCAGCATAGGGCAGGGAACGCACCGCAGGAACCCGGTTGGGTTAAAAGGGGAAAAACAGCACCTGGAAGGTCACTGGGGCCCCTGAACGGCGCAACTCAATGATCGAAATGGAGGTTACGCCGGATCGCACCCGTCGCCTCCTCGACACAACCCCGCGTCGCCAAACCCTCGGGTGACGATTGGAAATCATGACGGGTCTGACCGGCAAGCCGCCGTCCGCCAACCGAAAGGAATCCGATACCTCAAATGAAGATCCTCCTGCGAATCGTCGTCCTGCTCGCGGCGTTCACGCCATCCTTCGGCCAGGGGCTTGAAAAGGGCAACCTGCTCTCCGTGCATGTCGTGACCGCCAAACTCAATC
>DASZYN010000241.1:0-4908 GCA_035545435.1 Acidobacteriaceae bacterium
GCCGTGAGGGCGCATCGAAAACATTATGGCGACAACTACTGCAACAGGACAGTCCACGAGGTTTGCGACCAAAACCCTGGGAAATTCCGACCTGCACCTGACCCCGATCGGCTATGGCGCATGGGCGATTGGCGGCGGCAACTGGGAATTCGGCTGGGGCTCCCAGGATGAGGGCGAAGCGATTGCCGCGATCGACCGGGCGCTCGACAGCGGCCTGAACTGGATCGACACTGCCGCCGTCTATGGGCTCGGACACTCGGAAGAGGTCGTCGGCAAGGCCCTGAAAAATCGCTCGACGAAGCCGTATGTCTTTACGAAGTGCTCGATGCGGTGGGGTGCGGATCGAAAGATCTATCGCAGCCTGAAGAAGCAGTCTCTCCAGGAAGAGCTTGAGGCATCGCTGCGCCGGCTGGGCGTGGATGCGATCGACCTCTATCAGATCCACTGGCCGAATCCCGAGGACGAAATCGAAGAAGGCTGGGAAGCGCTGGCGCGCTTCAGGGAGCAGGGCAAGGTGCGATTCATCGGCGTATCGAATTTCAGCGTGGCGCAGATGAAGCGCGTACAGAAGATTGCTCCCATCACGTCGCTGCAGCCGCCGTATTCGTTGCTGCGCCGCGATATCGAAAAGGAAATCCTGCCCTTCTGCCTGGAGAATCACATCGGCGTGATCAACTACTCACCGATGGTCTCCGGACTGCTGACCGGGAAGATGACGGCCGAGCGGGTGAAGAATCTGCCGGAGGATGACTGGCGGAAGCGCAGCCCGAATTTCCAGTCGCCGAAGCTGGAGCGCAACCTCGCCCTCGCCGATCTGCTGCAGTCAATCGGCAGCCGGCATGGGGTCCAGGCCGGTGTGGTGGCCATTGCTTGGACGTTAAGGCATCCGGCAATCACCGCCGCCATCGTTGGCGCGCGCCGGCCCGATCAGGTGGATGGCATCCTGCCCGCGGCAAGTTTCCGGTTGAGCGATGCGGAGGCTAAGCAGATCGAAAGTTGGCTGACCGAACATCCGTAGTCGAGGGCGGGAAGGGAAGCAGCGAGCCTCAGGCGGCAGCCTGCTCCGCCTGGGTGCTCGAATCGCTCGGCAGGAACACCATCATCACGGTTCCGGAATCTCTGTTGGCGTCCCGCGCTACACGGCTGCGGCAAAAGATGGTGCCGCCTGACTTCAGCAGCATTCCTTTCACAATCCACAGCCCAAGGCCGGTCCCCACGTCCTTCTTCGTGGTGAAGAACGGAGTGAAGATCTGCCGCCGGATGGGGTCGGGAATTCCGCATCCCTGATCCGCAACCACCAGCCGGATCCCCGGCGCGCCCGTGACCGGGTGCCTCGATTCCCGCGCCCGCACTTCAATCCGTCCTCCCGGCCGCACCGCGTCGATCGCGTTGGTCACGAGGTTGGAGACGATCTGCTTGAACTGGCCGTGCAAAGCGCAAACGCGCAGACCCGGCTGCACCCGTTTATGCAGCGAGACCTGCTTATAGGTGAGCCGCCGGTGGTAGATCGCCAGCATCTCGTCGATGGCTTCCGGCACCGGAATCACGATCGGTGCGGATGTATCGCGGTAGAAACCCAGGGTCTGGCGCGCGATGTGTGTTACGCGCTGCAGTTCTTCATCGGCCATCACCAGGAGTGACAGCGCTCCCTCCGGCAGCTCCGGATTCCGGCGTGCCAGGTAAATCAGGTTCGTTACCGCCTCGAGCGGATTGTTGATCTCATGTGCCACCGTCGCTGCCAGTCGACCCACCGACGCCAGGCGCTCGGTGGTGCGCAGCGCCGCTTCCATCTTCTTCTGCATCGTCACATCGCGAAGAATCTTCGCCGCGCCGACGATGTTGCCCTCGCGATCGCGGACCGGCGAGATGGTCAGTGACACATCCAGCCGCTCTCCGCTCTTCGTCACGCGAACCGTTTCAAAATGCGCGATGCGCTCTCCCGCCTGAATCTTGCGCAGGATTTCAGCTTCATCCTTGTGCAATTCGGGAGGAATGAGAGTCAGGATCGGTTTGCCGATGATCTCGTCCGCTCGATATCCCAGGATTCGCTCGGCGGCTGCATTCCAGCTGGTGACGATTCCGTTCAGATTCTTGCTGACGATGGCGTCCTCGCAGGACTCGACGATCGCTGCCAGCTTCATCGATGCCTCGTCCGCGATCCTCTTTTCGCTCACGTCGACTACGAAGCAGCGCGCGTGCTCCACTTCTCCCTGCGGTGGCCAGGGACTGGCGTCGATGCGTACCCATCGCATCGAACCGTCGCTGACCCGCAGCCGCAGCTCGCAGTTGTGAATGCTTTCCCGCGCCGCCAGCCGTTGCAGAACCCCGCGCATTGTCTCCGGCGTTTCGGCAAAATCCACGAAATTACGGCCCGTGAATTCCTGCGCGTCATAGCCAAGAAGCTCCAGTTCGCTGCGATTTGCCCAGAGAATCGTCCCATCCAGAGCCATCCAGTGCATGCCCAGCACGGCATCTTCGAGAAAGGGGAGTAGCTCAGGCTCCGGGCCCCGGGGCAGCGCCTCCGGTCGGCGAGTCGCGCTCTCCGGCGCTTGGGCCGGGGCGGCGCGCTGCCGCTCTGCCTCGCTCGCGATGTCATGGCTGCGGGCTGAGACCTGGGTGCCTCGACTGGCGGGGAAAACAGCCTGACTCTCAGAGGTGGAGAAATCCAGCTTCGCGCCCGGCGTCGCCGAGGTTCGTGCGTTGAAGTCCGGCGGAGTCGGGAGTTGTGTCATCGGCCTGTAGCAGTCGGCAGGCACACGAACTTCTGCTCTGTCTGCAATGTTCTTGAGATGGCCCCTTCCGGATCCGGGATGCCCACCACCCCGCGGAGCGCCGCCGAGGGTCGAGAATCCCGCCCGATCACGCCTCCTGTGCAGCGTTTCCCGGTGGATCGCAGCCGCTCGGCGATAAACCTGAGTTTGATCGAATGCGCGGAGCGGAAGACCGCATTCAGCGTCTCCGTCTCGAATCGCTTTGCCGATCCCGGAAAAGCAAATGGCCCCGCCGGGGCCATTTGCTTTTCACTCTCGCTCTGCTCTGCGGTGTTCCCGGTTTCGGCTCCGGGCCCGCGTTTATTGCCGCGTCGCTGCCCGCCCGCGCACCGCTTCCTGCGCGTGTGCCGCTCCGTTCGGGGGAACCGGCGGAAGCTCCGGTTCGGCCGTTGCCGCCTTTGCGCTAATCCCCAGCTTCTTTCGCAGCTCCGTGTCGATCCGCGCAAACGTGTCGCGGTTGTCCTTCAGGAACTGCCGTACGTTCTCCCGTCCCTGTCCGATCCGCTCGCCGGAGTAGCTGAACCACGCTCCGCTCTTCTCCACAATGTTGTTGGCGACCGCCAGATCCAGGATATCGCCCTCGCGCGAAATCCCTTCGCCGTAAAGAATGTCGAACTCCGCCTCGCGGAACGGCGCGGCAACCTTGTTCTTCACGATCTTCACCTTGGTCCGTGATCCGACGACTGTGTCGCCTTCCTTCACGGCCGCGATGCGGCGGATATCGATGCGCACCGACGAGTAGAACTTCAGCGCGCGGCCGCCCGTCGTTGTCTCCGGGTTTCCGAACATCACGCCAATCTTCTCGCGGATCTGGTTAATGAAAATGAGGCACGTCCGCGACTTGGACACTGTCCCGGTCAGCTTCCGGAGCGCTTGCGACATCAGCCGTGCCTGCAGCCCCATGTGCGAGTCGCCCATCTCCCCGTCCAGTTCCGCTTTGGGAACCAGCGCCGCCACCGAGTCCACCACCAGCACGTCGATCGCCCCCGACCGTACCAGCGCCTCCGTGATCTCCAGCGCCTGCTCGCCGTAATCCGGCTGCGACACCAGCAGATTGTCGACATCCACGCCCAGCTTCTTCGCGTATGCGGGATCGAGCGCATGCTCGGCATCGACAAACGCAGCCAGGCCGCCGGCCTTCTGCGCCTCGGCGATGATCTGCAGAGTAATCGTGGTCTTGCCCGACGACTCAGGACCAAAGATTTCGACGACGCGACCCCGCGGCACACCACCCACACCCAGAGCGGCGTCGAAGGAGATCGAGCCGGTCGAAATAACGGAGATGGGGACGATGGCTTCCTTGCTGCCCAGCCGCATAATCGACCCTTTGCCGAACTGCTTCTCAATCTGCGATAGCGCCAGGTCTACCGCCCGCTGCCGTTCACGATCCTCTGCCACGTTGCTGCTCCATTCCGGGCTTTTCGCATGCGTGATAGCCCTGGTTCGTCGTCTGGACTTTCGCCTAATCTTTGCCTTGCTCTTTCGAGTCTACCATCGGACAACAACCGCTCCACCCCTCAACGCAACACAATTTTCACGGAGGTAATGGCGCAGTTATTTTTCCGAGTCTACCAGGTTTCTTTGGTACCGTTTTTCCTCAGGCCAGGGCGTCCGTCGTCGGATTTTCATCAGCCATCGTCTGCCCCGACGCGGCGTGCATCCGCCGCCAGGCGCCGGGGCTCATCCCCACCCGGGCTGCAAAACATCGCGTGAAGTGGCTCTGATCTGCGAACCCGCACGCGAGCGCCACATCGCTGAGTGACATCTCCCGGCTTGCCAGCAGATTCCGCGCCCGTTCGATGCGGTGCTCGACGATCCAGCGATGCGGAGCAAGGCCCGTCGACTGCCGGAATGCGCGCGCGAAGTGCCGGGCTGAAAGTCCGCATTCTGCGGCGAGGCCGGCCAGCGACAAGTCTTCTCTCAGGTCGGCCGTCATGCGTTCCTTAGCGCGCCGTTCGAGGTGCGGCGCAAGTCCTCCGCGCCTTGAACCGCACGAGACCACGCCGCCATAGGTGTGCGCCAAATGAGCCGTCAGCGCCAGGGCCACGTGATCGAGGAACAAAGAGGATGCGTCCGAAGGTCGCGCCATGGCGGGAAGCAGCGACGAGAGCAAATGACGCACCACCGGGTCATCGAT
>DASZYN010000242.1:0-2602 GCA_035545435.1 Acidobacteriaceae bacterium
CGATGACGGAGAGCGAGAAGGTGCGCGTGCGCAGCATGCGGACAAATTCGTACTGGGCTTCCTTGCGGAAGATGCGCGCGTAATAGCCGAAGGTGAGGGGGGGCGCGGCGATGATTGTGTTGGTGGCCATGATTCTTCTCCTGTCGGTGTTCTTCGCTTAGGCCTGGGCCGGTTCGTGATTGCTGGTGAGGGCGAGGAAGGCGTCTTCGAGAGCGGCAGCGGAGACTTCGAGGCCGTGGAGGGTCTCATCGCGCAGGAGAATTTCGCGGACGACCTGCTCGGGGTGCTCGGCGAGGATGACGACGGCTTCGCGATCCTGCTGAACGTCTGCGACGGAGGGCAGGGTTGCGAGGAATTCGGGGTCCAGCTGCGTGATGCAGCGAATGCGACGGCCGGAGACGCGGTGCTTGATTTCGGCAGGTGTGCCTTCGCACACAACATGCCCTTTGTTGATGACCACGATGCGGTGGGCCAGCATGTCGGCTTCTTCGAGGTAATGCGTGGTGAGCAGGACGGTTTTGCCGGCGGCGGAAAGAGCGCGAACTTCGTCCCAGAGGGCGCGGCGGGACTCGATGTCCATGCCGACGGTGGGCTCGTCGAGGAAGATGAGGTCGGGATTGCCGCAAAGAGCGAGAGCGAAGAGAGTGCGCTGCTTTTGTCCGCCGGAGAGCTTGCCGAACATCTGGTCAGCGATGGACTCGATCTTCGCGATGCGTATGACTTCGTCGGCGGGCAGCGGATTGGGATAGTAGGTACGGAAGAGGTCGATGTGCTCGCGGACGCGCAGCATTTCCGGAACGCGGGTGACCTGGAGCATGGCGCCAATGCGGGTGCGAGCGTCGGCGTCGCGGGGATCGCGACCGAAGACGCGGACGGTGCCGGCATTGGCGGCGATGAGGCCGAGCAGCAGACGCACGGCGGTGGTCTTCCCTGCTCCGTTGGGGCCGAGCAGGGCGACGACTTCGCCGGCGCGGAGTTCCATAGAGAAGTTCTCGAGCGCGATCGTCTGGCCATAGCGTTTGGTGACGGAGTGGAGCTTTGCGATAGTGCGGGTCTGCGATAGCGGAGCGGGCCAGGCGGTTGCGGTTGGCGTCAGGACGGCGGTTGCTGACATTGCGTCTCTCCTGCCACCGGGACTCCAGCGGCAAAGACAGGATCGCGCGGAAGGGTGTTTGCGGGCAGTGGGGAATGTCAGGAAAGGAGGGTGACAAATGTCAGGGCGCAGATCGCAGGGGTCAGGTCGCAGGGCACAGGGCTCAGGGCTCAGGGCAGAAGCAGGTTCCTCGGCTCACCGCCCCCCAAACTGAAAAACGTTTAGGGCCCCTTTCGCTCGGAATGACAATTCCGATTCATGTCAGGAAATTCAGGGACAACGCGCTAGTTGAGTTTGTCGGAGGGG
Organism: Acidobacteriaceae bacterium; assembly: GCA_035545435.1. Taxonomy (GTDB): domain Bacteria; phylum Acidobacteriota; class Terriglobia; order Terriglobales; family Acidobacteriaceae; genus Palsa-343. The sequence continues at coordinate 1,400 of DASZYN010000242.1, forward strand.
AGGCCGCCGAAGCGGGCGTCGATGGGCTGGCGGCCCGCGAAGCCGTCTTCCATGCGGTGCCAGAACTCGATGCGCGGCTCGCCTCGCTTCCAGCAGAGGAGCACGGTTTCGCCTTCGAGCTGGAAGGGGAAATCGAGGAGTCCGATGTCGAGGTCCTTGATCTGAACGCCGGCGGCGTCGATCTCCTCAATCGCGTCCTTTGCGCGCTGCACGAGGGCGTCGAGGGCGATCCTGCGCTTCTGGGCGGCGGCGATGTCGACGAACATGCCGCCGCTGACGAAGATACGCCGCGCCTGATTGCTGATGGTTTCCTGCAGATCGGAGGCGGCCTGTTTGGCTTCGAGGGCGCGGTTCAGCAGCGACTCCACCACCGGGAGCAGGGACTGCGCTTCGTCCAGGGTGAAAGTCTTCATAGGGGCAACTGCAGGCGCGGAGGCGTCGCGATCAGGCGCGAACCTCGAGCATACGATCGAGCGCCACACGAGCCCAGTATTTCACATCGTCCCGGACCCGAATCCGGTTGACGACGCGGCCTTCGACGAGATTTTCAAGCGCCCAGGCAAGATGTCCGGGGCTGATGCGATACATCGTCGTGCACAGGCAGCCGGTGTCGTCGAGGGTGACGATCTTCTTGCCGAGCGGCGCGAACTGTTTTGCGAGGCGATTGACGAGGTGGATTTCAGTGCCGATGGCGAAGGTCGTGCCTTCGGGCGCTTCCTGAACGATTTTGATGAGGCGCTCGGTGGAACCGAGAGCGTCGGCCTTTTGACAGACTTCAAGGCGGCACTCCGGGTGCACGATGACCTGAATGCCGGGATATTTTGCGCGGACCTTGTCGACGTGTTCAGGAAGGAAGCGCTGATGGACGGAGCAGTGGCCCTTCCAGAGGATGACGCTGGCGGCATGGAGCTTGTCCGCGGTGACACCGCCGCCAATTTGCCATGGATCGTAGACGGGCATTTCGTTGAGGGGAATGCCCATGGCGTGGCCGGTGTTGCGGCCGAGGTGCTGGTCGGGGAGGAAGAGGATTTTCTCACCACGGGCGAAGGCCCACTCGAAGGCCTTGCGCGCGTTGGAGGAAGTGCAGACCAGGCCGCCGCGCTCGCCGCAGAAAGCTTTGATGGCCGCCGAGGAATTCATGTAGGTGAGCGGGATGATTTCGCCTTCGCGCGCGCCGGCTTTGTGCAGAGCCTCCCAGCATTC
>DASZYN010000243.1:0-2737 GCA_035545435.1 Acidobacteriaceae bacterium
GGAACCCTGGCTTCGCGGCACGCACACCGAAATGCCCGCCGCCCTGCGCGCTGTCATCCACGCCCTCGAACTCGCCCGTGAGGACATCGACCAATGGTGCTTACCGTTGAGCGACGAAGCAATCAACGCCCGGCCGGGCCCCGATTCCGATCCGATCGCTCCCGTCGCCTTTCATCTTCGCCACATCGTGCGCAGTCTCGACCGCCTGCTCACCTATGCTGAAGGCGAGCAGCTCAGTCCTGCTCAACTCGCCGCGCTTAAGACAGAGCTCGACCCTGGCGCTGCGCACGCCGAGTTGTTTTCAGAATTTCGAAAGGGAATTGACGACGCCATTCGCCGCGTCGAAGCCTTTGCCGGCGCCGATCTCGATCAGCCCCGCGCTGTCGGCCGCAAAGCTCTGCCCACCACGGTCGGCGGCCTCCTCGTTCACTGCGCCGACCACACCCAGCGCCACACCGGCCAGGCGATTACGACGGCAAAGCTCGCCCAGAATCTCCAGTCGAGTCGAGGAGCTGAGAGTTGATAGTTGAGAGTTGTGAGTGCGCCCAAACCATTCAGCCCTCGCAACTCACAACTCCCAACTGTGTCCTTTACGCCGGATACGTCTCATCCCCCATCAACAAGCTGCCCATCGTCGGCGACCCCTTCTGCAGCGGCCCCATCCACTCGAGTTCCTTCTGGATCTGCGGATGCAGCTTGTACTTCTGCGTCACCGACGCAATCGACGCGCCCTCCACCCGGATCTTCGCCAAATCATATTGCCCCAGCCCCGCCTGCCCGCAATAGGCCAGGTACCCAACCCAGTCGGGATTGATCCCCATCACTTCCAGCCCAACGCGATCCGCCGCGATCAAATCCGTCGACGCGATCGCCACATTCGATGCCACCGGCGTGCCGTTGCCAGGGCCGTCGCCCTCCATCCCCTCGTACCCGTCGATGACCGCCAGCCCCCAGTGCGGCTGCAGCTTTTGCGCGGTCACCAGCATGTTGTAGTGCGTCTGCCGGATACCGACATGGTATTTGCGCTTGTCGCTCCAGAACAACTCGCCCGGCGCGCTGTGCAGAGGCGATCCCAGCACCATGTTCTTCACGCTCATCGTTGCCACCACGGTGTTGTGCGTCTTCAGCATCGCGCTCGAGATCACAAACGTCTCCGGATCGAGCACCCGCGCCGCCAGCCGCACGGGCGTGATGTGCAGATCGGCATCCAGAACCTCGACGGTCCCATACTTCGCCTCGCGGTTCAGATCCACCAGGCTCACCTTCTGCGCGCGCCGCTCGCCGGCCAGCCGGTTGTAGCCAAAATGCTCGAACCCCTCCAGCGTGTCGCCCGCCGACGACTCGGCAATCACCACCGGCCCGTGAAAGCGAGACTCCAGATAATCGAGGATTCCTTCCAGCGCATCGAGGTGGGTCGCCGCCAGCTGATTTGTGGTCGACACGTTATTCGGCTTGATCAGCACCGACTTCTTCCCGCGCAGACCCGCGCGAATCTCCCCGTCAATGGTTTCCAGCGCGGCACGCACGTTCCTGCGGCGGTCCTCTCCATGCACGAGCGCGACCTTCGCCGGTTCCGTCGTCCCCGGCGCCTGCACCGGAACCCCCTGGATCCCCGACCGCAGCGAACGCTCCGCCTGCAGCAGCTGCGACTGCAGCAGCAAACCGGACCCCGCCAGCTGCACAAAACTCCGCCGTGACAGACTCATAGCGCGCCTCCTGAAGGCACTTCTGGTTATCCGCTATGTTCTGCGCTGGATGCTGCCCAGTTCCGTGACCGCCATCACGGCAATCAGCCTGCAAGCTGAGACCTCAGACCTGAGACCTGCGATCGGTCCCTGTTCCCTGTATCCTGATTCGTAGGCCGCCCCAGATTCCAGGCCTGCGCAGTCCATGATCCACATCTCCCCACTGACTTACGCGGTCACTTCGGTCTTTGGCGCCGTCGCGGTCATCGTCTGGCGCATCCGCGAGGGCCAGACTCCGGTCACGCTCAAAAAGATCCTCATTCCACCGGCTGGCATGGCGACCGGATTCTCTATGTTTGTCGTGCCCCTGTTCCGCATCCCGTGGCTCTGGGCGCTGGTGGCCTTCCTGATCGGGGCCATTTTCCTGGCGTGGCCGCTGCTGCGCACCTCGCGCCTTCATCGCGAGGGCGACGTCATCATGATGAAGCGGTCCAGCATGTTCCTGGTGGTGATTATCCTGCTGGCTGCCGTTCGCTTCGCGGCGCGCAGCTATTTCGACCGCATCATGACCGTCGAGCAGACTGGCGGACTCTTCTTCATCCTCGCCTTCGGCATGATCCTGCGCTGGCGCATGAACATGTTCTTCGAATACCGGACCCTGACCAACCTTCCCGGCAATTTCGACCATTCCGCCGCCTGATCGGCGAGTACGGCTGGGAAGGGGGGCTGACTCGCGGACTGGCTCCGGGCTCACTTTCCGCGAGCAAGATTCAATCGCACCTGCACTCCGCTCCCCAGCGGCGTCTCCACCGTCGACACATCCAGCAGCGTTCCGTGCTCCAGCGAACGGTGATGCAGCACATAGCCTCCGATCAGCCAGCCCAGTGTGCTCCCCACCACGACATCGGACGGGAAATGCTCCCGCGACAGCACGCGCGACACCGACACCGTCGTCGCCGCGCCATAGACCAGCGCCTGCGTCGCGATTCCGTTGTATTGCCCCGCCACCACATGCGCGAACGCCCAAACGTTCATCGTGTGTTCGGAGGGCA
>DASZYN010000244.1:0-8924 GCA_035545435.1 Acidobacteriaceae bacterium
AACCGCGCGCCGATTGCACTCGATGATGGGGAATACCCGGCCTTCGGGCGGCGAACTAAGCGGCCCCGCCTATACGCTCAATGTCGCAGGCACGGAGTTGCTGCTGGATCTTGGCGCCCCTCTCTATGACAAGAACGGAGCGCGACTGGCGCCTGTTGACGTCGTACTTGAAACCGACAGCCGCAATCCTCCGGCGAAACATCGCATTCTCGAACTGTATGCAGAGCACGGATTCCAGTTTCCGGACACGGCGCCGATGGCGCTGCACCGAGGCCGCATCGATTTACTCGAACAGCATCTGAGGCGTGATCCCGCGCTCCGCACCAGCACATTCACGTTCGCTGAGATCTATCCTCCGGAGCTTGGATGTCACGATGAGATCCTGGCCACACATGGCACGCCGCTCGCCGGCGCGACGCTGCTGCATATGTGCGCCGATTACAACGAAATCGAGATCGCCCGCTGGCTGCTGGATCGCGGCATGAACCCGGACCAACCCGCTCGCACCGATTCCGACGGTTTTGGCGGACATACGGCGCTCTTTTCGACCGTGGTCTCGCAGGCAAATTTTTGGACGAACCAGCGTGGACAATCTTCAGACGCCGCCATCACGCGTATGTTGCTTGCCCGCGGAGCGAATCCAAATGCCCGAGCCTCGCTGCGCAAGCAGCTTCATCCCGGATATGGAATCGACGGAGTCCATGAATACCGGCACGTGACTCCGCTGGGCTGGGGTGAAGAGTTCATCTTCAAAGCGCTCGTCGATCAAACCGCCCTTCGCCTCATCGCAGATTATGGCGGCGGACGGTAGATCGGGCGGCTGAGCCACTGCCAGGCTCACGCCGCCAGAAATTCTCCGTTTCTGATCTCGCCCGGCGAGATTTCATCGACGTAGCACCAGACCCAGCTTTCCCTTGGCTCAATCGAACGAATCAGCGGATGCCGGGTCGCATGAAAGTGCTTCGTCGCATGCTTATTCTTCGAGGAGTCGCAGCAGCCCACATGGCCGCACTCGAGGCACAGGCGCAGATGCACCCAGCGATCGCCCATCTTCACGCACTCCGGACACACATGCGTTGTGGTCGTCTTCACCTGAATCGTTCCCAGATGCGAACAATCTTCTGCCATTCCTGATCCTCCTTCGGTTTTTAACCTGGGCCCGACTGCATGGTTGCCACCTACGCGGTTCGCTCCAGCGCGCCGCGATCCCATTGGCCGAATCGCGCCGCTGCCTGATAGGTGCTCCGGCAGAATTCGAGGAGCGCGCGGCTGGGCGAGGGGCTTTTTCGCAGATCGTCATACATCAGCAGAAACTCGCCGAGGCCCTTGTCCCACTTCGCCACATCGGGACGAACCCGTGCCTCGGCAAATCCGGGCGGGACCGGGGCCGCATAGGAATAGAATGCCGCGCCGGGAACATTGCCGCCGCCCGGCCAGAAGCCGACGCTGCTCACTTCATGCGAATACGCCTCGCGCGTGATCGGATCCGCGCCGGGACGTTCGGGCGCCCTGCGGCCGGAGAAGCGCGTGACGGCCAGGTCGAAGCTACCCCAGAAAAAGTGCACCGGGCTCACCTTGCCGATGAACTCCGAACGAAAGTCCTGGAAGACCGCGTCGACGCTCAACAGGATGCGCCAGAACTTCTCCACCATGACCGGATCGTAAGCAGTGTGCACGGAGTCCTGGTCGAAGGGGATCGGATCGGGCACCTCGACCGGCATGGGCCAGATCGCGGCCTCGATGCCTTCGCGGCGCAGCATGTCCATGCACGATTGGTAGAAGTCCGCGACCGTCTGGGGCTGCAGTGCGATCGTTCGTCTGGTTCCTTCGCTGGTTTCAAGGACCAGTTGATGTGCCAGAAAATCGAAGCGCAGCTCGAACGCACGCGACGCATAGGGAATGCGCGAAGTCGTCAGCCCGCGCGCCGTCACATACAGCGGCACGTTCCACCAGTGGTTCACCAGCGGCGTGAGCTTGAGGCGGATCTTGCCGACAATCTGCGTCCACATATGCAGGGTCGCGCGGGTATCGTTCCACTCGTCAAGCGGCAGCGGCGGCCAGCAATTCGGATCATCCGGCAGAGGAATCTTCGTCATGAGGACCTTATTTTCTCCCTATGGACACCCGAGGTTCCAAAATCAATGCTGGCCGAGGACGTGAAGCAGGCGTCCGCCCGGGCAGCGAGCCCTCAGGCCAGGATCGGCACGCCCGCAAACTCTGTCTGGATTTTTGCCTTCCACTCGCGTGGGCCCGTCTCGTGCACTGATGTTCCCTGCGCGTCGACGGCGACGGTCACCGGCATGTCCTCGACCTGAAATTCATAGATCGCCTCCATGCCCAGGTCATCGAATGCAACGACGCGCGCTGCGCGGATCGCTTTCGAGACGAGATAGGCCGCGCCGCCCACCGCCATCAAATAGACGGCGCGATTGTCGCGAATCGCCTCCACCGCCGCAGGCCCGCGCTCTGCCTTACCGACCATCCCCAGAAGTCCGGTCTGTTCCAGCATTTGGCGGGTGAATTTGTCCATGCGAGTGGCGGTCGTCGGCCCGGCCGGTCCCATGACTTCCTCGCGTACCGGATCGACCGGCCCAACGTAATAGATGAAGCGATTGGTGAAGTCCACCGGTAACTTCTCACCGCGGTTCAGCATGTCGGTCATGCGCTTGTGGGCTGCGTCGCGACCTGTGAGCAGCTTGCCTCGCAACAGCAGCACTTCGCCCGGCTTCCAGGTTGCGGCTTGCTCACGCGTAACGGTGTCCAGGTTCACGCGCCGTGCCGATGAAACGTCGTAGGTCAGTTGAGGCCAGTCCTGGAGCGACGGCGGGTCGAGCGCCACCGGCCCTGAGCCATCGAGCACGAAGTGCGCATGTCGCGTTGCTGCACAATTCGGGATCATCGCCACCGGCAGATTTGCCGCATGCGTTGGATAGTCGAGAATCTTCACGTCCAGCACGGTGGTGAGCCCGCCCAGGCCCTGCGCCCCGATGCCCAACTGGTTCACCTTCTCGTAAATCTCGATGCGCATCTCTTCGAGCCTGGTCTTCGGGCCGCGATCAAGCAATTCGCGCATATCGATCGGCTCCATCAGCGCTTCCTTTGCCAGCAGCATCGCCTTCTCCGCCGTGCCGCCGATGCCGATGCCCAGCATTCCCGGCGGACACCACCCGGCGCCCATGGTGGGCACGGTTTTCAGAACCCACTCCACGATTGAGTCGGAGGGGTTCAGCATCGCGAACTTCGACTTCGCCTCGCTGCCGCCACCCTTGGCCGCGACCGTGACATCCACCTCGCCGCCTTTGACCATCTCGATACTGACGACGGCTGGAGTATTGTCCGTGGTGTTTTTCCGCGCGCCGGCGGGATCGGCCAGAATCGATGCGCGCAGCGTGTTGTCAGGATTCCTGTAAGCCCTCCGGACACCTTCGTCAGCCATCTCCTGCACCGTCATGGTCGCGTCCCAGCGCACCTGCATGCCGATCTTCAGGAAAACGGTCACGATGCCCGTATCCTGGCAAATGGGCCGGTGACCTTCAGCGGACATGCGAGAGTTGACCAGGATCTGCGCCATCGCGTCCTTCGCCGCCAGCGACTGTTCGCGTTCATATGCGCGCGCCAGACTGGTGATGTAGTCCACGGGATGGTAGTAGCTGATGTACTGAAGTGCGTCCGCGACGCTCTGAATGAAGTCTTCCTGCCGTATCGCTGCCATCGTGAATCCGCCCTGAACTCAGGGTAATTGACCCGGGCGTTTCGGTCTCGGGTCCGAGCGTGCCGACCCGCCTCGAGACGCCCCAATACGGACGCAAATCACCGCCCATTTCCGAACAATCGTCCCCAATTCCGGACATCGCGGGTCTCTTCGCGGGTCAGGACCGTCTCAGAAATCAACTTCCTGCGGCATCCCGCTGCTCTCAGGAACCGGCGCTACAATTGCTGATCAAAACTCGGAGATCATATGAATTCTCTGACCCAGGACCTTCGTTACGCCCTGCGACAACTCAGAAAATCTCCAGTCTTCGCCCTCACGGCGGTCATTACCCTGGGTCTGGGCATTGGCGTTAATGCCGCTATGTTTTCCGTGATCGAACAGGTTCTGCTGCGGCCTCTGCCTTATCACAGCGCCTCCCAACTGGTCATGATTGCGCCTCACCCCGTCACCGGCGGAGGCTTCGACCCTGCTTCTTTGCCGGACGTACGCGACTGGAAGACCCGAGCCCACGTGTTCTCTGATCTGGCCTGGTGGACGATTCAGGTCCCAACGCTCGGCGGCCGTGACAATCCGGAACTGGTGGCGCAAATCAGCTCCAGCGCCAACCTGCTCGAGGTTCTCGGCGTGCAGCCTGCAATCGGCCGCGGTTTTGTTCCGGAAGATGCGAAGCAGAATCGAGCACAGGTGGTGATCCTGGGCGACTCGACATGGCACAAAGTCTTCCATGCCGACCGCTCCGTCATCGGACGCGTCGTTCCCATCAACGGGGATCCGTACACCGTTATCGGCGTCATGCCGCCGAATTTCGAGTTCCCCCAGACCACGGGCGATGAGATTTACTCGCCCTTGCCGAACGATTCTTCATTCGAGGATCGCGGCAACTCCTCAATCTCGGCGGTGGCTCGTCTGCGGCCTGGTATCTCGGTCCAGCAGGCACAGCAGGAGATCAACGGAATCCACGCACAGCTGCTGCACGAGTACGCCAATGAGTCGACCGAGCCGGTGCGCGTGGAATCGTTGCGCGACGTAGCTACCGACAATGTCCGCTCCGGACTCTACGCCCTCGATGCAGCCGTCGCTGTTGTTTGGTTGATCGCCTGTGCAAACCTTGCCGGCCTGATGCTGGCCCGCGCTAACGCCCGGAGGCGCGAACTGGCGATCCGAGGTGCCCTGGGGGCAGCCAAATCACGCCTCGTCCGGCAATTCCTTACGGAAAGCCTGCTCGTCAGCCTGGTCGGCGGAGCGGCCGGCCTGGTCGCTGCCTGGGTTTCACTGCGTATCCTTAGCCACTACCTGTCCAATGCTGTTCCATTTGGCGAGCACATCCATATCGACGCCGGCGTCTGCGCGATTCTGATTCTCTTGTCGTGCCTGTCGGCGGTCTTCTTTGGTGTCGGCCCTGGTCTGTACGGCGCGAACCTGCCCGTCCAGGAGGGTCTCCGCGATGGTGCTGCGGCCTCGGGGACCAGCAAAAAGCACGCGCGCTGGCGCGATGCGCTGGTGGTGGGTGAAATCGGTCTGACGCTGACGCTGCTGATCGCCGCCGGCCTGCTGATCCAAACGCTCTGGCAGCTGCGCCATACGAACCTCGGTTTTGCCCCGGAGCAGGTCGACGCGACTTCGATTTTCATGCCTACGCATGGCGCCTGGTGGACGGGCGGGGACAAGACGGCTCCCAGCATCGTTACCGGCTTCTACGACCCGCTGCAGGAGAAGTTACGCCACACCCCTGGAATCCAGTCTGTCGGCATGGCTACGATCCGGCCATTCACGTCGAACCACTTCACCCTGGACATCTGGCCTGCGGATCGCCCGCAGCCTTCGAAGGCCGATGCAATGGGCGCCGCTGTGCGCGCCAGCAATGCTGATTTTTTCCGCACCATGGGAATTGCGATCACCAGCGGGCGCGGTTTCGAAGAGACGGATCACGCCGGCGCGCCGCTCGCCGTGGTCGTCAACCAGGAATTTGTTCGCCGCATCCTCAAGGGCCGCGATCCTCTGGGTGTCCGGCTCAAATGGGATGACGAAGACAAGGCCCTCACAGCCACCATCGTTGGCACCATCGCCGATCTTCACCAGGAATCCGTGCGGGCGGGATCGGCCCCGGAGATCTACTTCAACCTTGAGCAGCTCGTGCCCGGACAAGACATCTACTCCATCCTCGCCGGATTCCACATGGATATTGTCGTACGCACGAATCTGGCTTCTGAAGTAGCTTTCCGCGCCGTGCGGGATGCCGTGCACGAACTGAACCCGAACCTGGCTTTTGCCGAACAGACCACGATGCAGCAGGTGATCGACAATTCCCTCGGCGCGCAAACCCTGGCCGCCCGTTTGCTCGCTATCTTCGGCTTCGTCGCGCTGCTGATCGCGATTGCCGGCATCTACGGCCTACTCGCCTATTCGGTCAGCCAGCGCACCCGCGAGCTTGGCCTGCGCATCGCTTTGGGTGCGCAGCGCGAGAACATTCTTTGGCTCGTTTTGCGTCACGCGATTCTCCTGCTTGCGACGGGGATGGCTATCGGTCTCGGCGTGGCCTGGGCGGCCAGCAGCGTTCTGCGCTCGTTTCTTTATGGGGCCGCTGCGTATGATGCCGCCACGGTCGTCCTGGTCGTTCTGATCCTCGGCCTTTGCTCCATGGCCGCCAGCTATCTGCCCGCGCGACGCGCCGCAGCGGTTGACCCCATCGAAGCACTGCGTACGGAATAGCGCTTTTGTAGCGAATACTGTTACAGAATCGGGGAGAAAGCACGATGTTCACCGCCACCCAGGATTTTCACTTCGCGCTCCGCCAACTCCGCAAGTCCCCCGGATACGCCGCTGTCGCCATCGTCACCCTCGCCCTGGGTATCGGCGCGAACACGGCTATCTTCCTGCTGACGTATTCCATCCTCCTCAGGAGCCTGCCGGTACCCCATCCGAGCGAACTGATCCGCTATACCTTCCGCAAAGGCGAGAGCGATATCGGGCTCTCCTATCCCCAATATCAGGCGTTGCAGAAGCGGCAGGGCATCGCCACCGGACTGTTCGCCTGGCAATCGGGTGAAGCGACTTTGACCCGCAACGGCCATTCGCAAAAGATCCCCGTCGGCCTGACCACCGGGTCCGCCTTCCCGATTTTGCAACTGCATCCGGCGCTGGGCCGGGGCTTCGCGCCCAACGTTGGAGAGAAGGGCAACGGCTGGCAGCCGGAGGCGCTGCTTAGCTACGACTATTGGCGGTCCGCATTCCATGCCGATTCCGCTATTGTTGGCCAGTCCATCCGTCTGGAGAACACCAGCATTACGATCATTGGCGTTCTTCCTCGCGGCTTCGACGGTATCTTCCCCGAGCGGCCCATCGATGTTCTGCTCCCGCTCGACTTCGAGGGCATCCTCCATCCAAAAAACTCCATGCTGTATCAGCCCGGTGCATTCTGGCTTACGGTGATGGGCCGTCTTCGCTCGGGCGAGACGATGCAGGCGGCGCAGGCCAATCTGGCCGCAATCCAGGCACCGGTGACAGAAGCCGCCGATCCCTCGCACAACTTCCTCACTACAGGGTTCTTTGCCGACTTCAGGTTGGGGGTTGAATCCGGACGCGGGGGGCGTTCTTTTCTGCGCTGGAGATATGCAAAGCCACTGCTGGCGCTGGAAGCGCTCTGCGGCCTGATGATGCTGCTGTGTGGCGTGAATGTTGCGCTGGTTGTCGTCTCGCGCGTGAGTTCTCGGCTGCATGAATTCGCGATGCGGAGTGCTCTTGGCGCATCGCGTCGTCGCCTGCTCCTGCAGGTTTTGACGGAGACTCTTCTGCTGGGTGCGGGTGGTCTGGCGGGTGGAGCTCTCCTCGGATGGGAGATGGCGCGCGGCCTCGTCAGCATGATCTCCGGTCCGGCAGGGCCGGACGCTGTGCAGCTGCAGGCGGGTGCGGTGGTCTTCCTGTTCGCCGCAGTCGTGAGCCTCGGGGCAGCTCTGATCGCGGGGCTCTGGCCGGCTTGGCGCGCCTCGCATACGGCCCCCGCTCTGGATCTGAAACAGACGGCCTCCGCCCGCACCGCACATCGGCTGGGGCGCTGGATCATCCCTTCCCAGGTCGCACTGGGGGTTGTGCTTCTGAATGCCGCTCTGCTGCTGGCCGGCACGCTCTCCAGCTATTTGCGCGAAAACTCGGGCTTCAACGCAGATCAAACTTCGCTCACGGAAATCGATGTGGCTAACCTCGGTGTCCCCATCCCCAATTCCGCCGCGAGAGCCATGGACCTTCTCCGCGAGGTCGAGGGTGCACCGGGAATTCGTTCCGCAGCGCTGATGTCCCTGGCTCCGATTAACGGCGGTTTTTCCGTCGGCGGATACTACACGCTCGATCCGAAGGGAAACAGGATCAGCAATCAGCAGGTTTGGCCCGAGACCGCTTCCACAAGCTACTTCGATGTGATGGGCACGCGTATCCTTGAAGGACGGGGATTCCAGGCTTCGGATGCATCTGGTGAATCCATCTGCGTGATCAGCGCCGCGGCGGCGACCTTTTTCTTTCCCGGGCGATCGGCCCTCGGCGGTTTGCTCAATTCGGGGGACGGCAGCGAGAAGCCCGTTGACCGCGCAACCTGCCGCGTTGTCGGTATTGCGGAAGATGCTCGCATGCGCAGTCTGCTCGAGCCCCCGCCCCTCGCTGTCTACCTGCCTCTCCGCGACGCAAAGGACTTCTCACTGACCTATGCCACGCTCGGAGTTCGCGCAGCGAATCCTGCGCTGGCAACGGCAGCGATCCGCCAGGCTTTCACGCGCGTCTTCCCGGGAGCCCCCGCACCCCGTATTTGGCGCTTCCAGGATGCTGAGCGTTACGACCTCAGCCGCCAGCGTCTGCTCTCCAGCGTCTCCGGCGGATTCGCGCTGCTCGCTCTGGCCCTGGTTGCGACCGGGCTCTACGGGATCCTGTCGCGGGCAGTCACGGAACGTCGCCGCGAGATCGGCATCCGGATGGCGCTCGGTGCGCGCCGCCAGCAAATTGTTTCCACCCTGGCGAGAGGAACCGCGCTGCGTATTCTCGTCGGAGTCATTGCCGGAATCGGCCTCGCTGCTGCCGCCGGCCGTCTCCTCCAGTCATTGCTGTACGGCGTCACCCCGGGAAGCCCCCTGGTCGCGCTGGCCACTTTTGCGGTGCTGATGGCTGTTCTGGTGCTGGCGTTTGTCTTTCCCGCAGGGCGAGCGGCGTCTGTCGATCCCATGGAGGCGAT
>DASZYN010000245.1:0-5593 GCA_035545435.1 Acidobacteriaceae bacterium
TCGACGCGGAGGCCATCCGCGCATTGCTGCGCGCGGAGCGCAGCGGGAACGATGAGGAAGAGTGCGAGGGCGAGCGATGCGATGCAGTATTTGCGGAATGGGGAGTGGTTCGTCATCCTGCATTCATGCTGCGCGAGGCTGCAGCAGGAATGCAGTGCCGATTGTCAGGAAACGGAAATGACAATCGTCATGCGGGTTTGGACACACGTATCGTGTGACAACCAGGGGGTGACATTCGATACGCAGTTTGGGGGAGGGCGGTTCCCGGTTGTGCGATGGATCACCGCACGGGCCGCAGCTACCCTTCACACTCGGGGAGGAGGATGGGCCAACGATGTTACGGCTGGATACGCTGTCGTGCGCGCTGACGGTTCTGTCGACGGTGCTGGTAGGAAGAAAGATGTGGGGCGGGCTGGTGGTGGCCGGCGTGAACAGTGTGGTGATCTGCCTGATCGGCATCCGGACACAGCAGTTCGGGTTCATCCCGGCGAACCTGTTCTGCATCGGGGTGTACGCCGTGAATTTGCGGTCGTGGAGACGAGGGCAGGGCTCAGGTCGCAGGGCGCAGGGCTCAGGGTCCCCCGAGCAGTCGCCGGAATTCTCGCAGAGTTAAGGGGCGGAGGCGCGTTCGGTGCCTGTCGGGACGTACCAGCTGTGCCAGTCCTCGAGGAAGATCTCCGGATGCCCCTTGTAGAGGACAATTTTGCCGCTGGCGCAAATCTTGCCGGATTTGGGGAAATTGCCGATGTCGGCTTTCTTGTCGCCCCAGACGACGAGGTCAAAAACCTGGTTGGGCCAGGCCTGATCGAGGTCGAAGAACGTCGGCGTGCCGTGGCTGGTTTCGGCGATGTGCGTGTTGACGATTTGCCCGCAAACGGTGCGGTTCTCACCGACATGCTGCGCGGCTTCCGCCGTGGAGAGCACGGGCGAGGAAATCTGGGCGGCGGCTGGCAGAACCAGCCCGACGAATAAGGCACTGACCACGAGACGCATGCTGTCGACTCCGCTCACCGGAGTTCCAGGCAGAAAGTAAAGCAGAATTGCAAAGGCCGTATCGACTCGACAGCAGCGGGGAGGAAGTTAGAACGAGAGTCGTCGAGACATTTCGGGTTTGCTGAGTATCTTGCGATGAGAGCCCGTGGAAAGGCAAGTGAATTTCGTGCGGAGGGGGCTCGTCCCAGGCCTCAAGCCGGGCCCGGGACCGAAAATTCCCGTCTACTCCGTGCGCAGGGCGCGGACCGGATCGATCGAGGCCGCACGCCGTGCCGGAATGATGCTGGCGATCAGGGCGCAGACGCTCAGGGTAACGATGGCGGCCGTCAGGACCACCGGGTCCCATCCTTTGACCTGATAGAGCTGGGTGGAGATGAGTCGAGCGCAGCCGATCGACGCCGGAATGCCGATGAGGAGCCCGAGGAGGATCTGAAGGAAGGCTCCGCGGAGGACGAGGCGGACGATGCCGGGCCGGTCGGCGCCGAGGGCCATGCGGACGCCGATTTCGCTGGTGCGGCGCTCGACGGTATAGGCGGTGACGCCGTAGAGGCCAATGGCTGCCAGGATGAGGGCGAGGACGCCAAAGAGGCCGGTCATGCTGGCGACGGTACGCTGCTGATCGAAGCGCGAGTCGACGGTGTCGCGCAGCGGATAGAGGCCGAGAAGGGTGAGGTTGGGATCGACGTCGGAGAAGACGCGGCGGACCTGCGGCTCGAGGCCCTCGATATTCCCGTGAACCTGGAGGACGGCGCCTTCGATGTAGTGCGTGGAGTCGTCGATGCTTTGCATCAGGGCGTCGTCGTATTTGCTGTGCTGCGCGAGGGGGACGAAGAAGAGCGGGCGCGGCGGTTCGGTGTTGGCCGGGTCGACGTATTTGGCGTTGCGAACGACGCCGACGATTTCGAACATGCTGGAATAGCGAGGGAGATCGAGGCCGAAGTGCTGGCCGATGGGGTTTTCGCCGGGCTTGAAGAATCGTTGGACGAAGGCTTCGTTGACGACGGCGATGCGTTGGGTGGCGTCGGTATCGTCTTCGGAGATGGAGCGGCCGCGAATGATCTGCTGGCCGAGGGTTTCGAGGTAGCCGGGCGCGACATGATCCCAGGAGGAGCCGGAGTTTTCGTTGGGGCCGGGCATGGGGTGGCCCTGGCGGATGACGCCTTCACCCCAGTTGTCAGTGAGGGGCGTGTACTGGGCAAGTGCGGCGCGCTCGACGCCGGGGATGTGGGAGAGGCGATCCTGTAACTCGCGGTACATGGCGTCGAGCTGCGGCTGGGAGTAAGAAGACCAGGGCGCGGTGACACCAAGGGTGATGCGGTTATCGAGCTGATAGCCGAAGTCCTGATGCTGGAGGTTGGTGAGAGAGCGGGTGAGCAGGCCGGCTCCGCTGAGAAGCACGACGGAGAGCGTGGCCTGGACGACGACGAGGGTCTTCTGGGACCAGGAAGCATGATCGCGGGTGCTGCGGTTGGCTCCGCGGAGAGCTTCGGCGGGGTCGGCGTGCGTGGCGAGCCACGCGGGGGCGGTTCCAAAGAGGATGCCGGTGACGAGCGAGAGGGCGAAGCTGAACGCAAGAACGGGCAACGAAGGGGTGGCCGCGATGGGCACGAATTTGGCGCTGTGGAAGGCGAGCGCGACGATGAGCTTGACGCCGAGGAAGGCGACGAGGAGCCCGGCCACACCGCCAAAGATGGAGAGGAGAATGCTTTCGGTGAGCGTCTGGCGCATCAGGCGTTTGCGGGAGGCGCCAAGAGCCAGACGGATGGAAGTTTGCGCACGACGCGAGGCTCCACGGGCGAGGAGGAGGTTGGCGATGTTGGCGCAGGCGATGAGCAGGACGAGGCAGCAGACGGCCAGGAGGATGTTAAGGGAGGCCTGATAGCTCTCCTTCATGGTTGCCACACCCGCGCCGGCGGGAATGACGCTGATGTTCTGTTTGGGGAGATTGGCTTTGATCCCGGGCATCCAGTCGGCGGGCATGCCGCTGTCGTTGACCAGCCAGGTGCGGAGGAGCGCGGTCATGCGCTGGCTGGTGGTGGCGGTGGAAGCGCCGGGCTTGACCCGGCCGATGACGCGGAGCCAGGCCTGGAAGCGGTGGAGGAGCGAATTGCCTTTGCGGAAATTGGGCTCCTGATTGACCGGCAGCCAGAGGTCGGCAGGATTGGCGCGCAGGGTTTCGCCGAAGTAGCCGGGGGGAGTGATGCCAACGATGGTGACGGGTTGATCGCCAATGATGAAGGTAGAGCCGACGATGGAGGGATCGGATCCATATTGCTGCTGCCAGGTGCGGAAGCTGAGCATGGCAGCGGGGGGCGAGTTGGGCTGATCGTCGGAAGGCAGGAGGGTGCGCCCGATGAAAGCGCCGACACCGAAGGTAGAGAAGTAGTTGCCGGTGACCATCTCCATGCGCAGCGGTTTGGGAACGCGATCGGACTGGCCGCGGCGAACGCCGAAGGTGAAGCCGCCGGCCTGGAAGGCGGCGAGCGAAGAGAACTCGGGGGTATTGGCCTGCATCTGGCGGTAGAAGTCGTAGGAGAAGAAGCCCCAGTTGTCCTGGGTTCCGCCTTCGATGCAGCAGTCGTTGCCGGCGCCGATGCGGTAGAGGCTCGACGGGTCGGCGACGGGGAGAGACTTGAGCATGACGGTGTTGATGAGGGAGAAGATGGCCGTCGTGGCGCCGATGCCGAGGGCGAGCGTCAGCATCGCGGTGAGAGTAAAGACGGGGGACAGGCGCATCTGGCGCAGGGCGTAGGCGAGGTCCTGGCGGAGAGTCTGCAAGGGTCAGCTCCTCTGGGCGGATACGCGGGGAGAGGCGGCGTGGTTCCGGAAATGTGACGGAATGTAACAGAAAGGGCACAGGTCGCAGCATTCAGGTCGCAGCGTTCAGGCGAAGGTTACAAACCCGAGAAATTGCTTTCGTATGATGGGCACATGGTGAAGCGGTGGGGATGGGTAGTGGTACTGGGAATCCTGGGGAGTGTGGCGGCGGCGCAGGATCTGCCGCCGGCGCCGGCGCCGGGCGCGGCTCCGACGGTGCAGGGTTTGCCGCCGGAGCCGGATCGACGGCTATGCGATCTGAATACACTCCTGGTGTGTGCGAAGCATGTGGCGGAGGATGAAAAAGGAATTCTGCTGAGTCCGCTGCGCGCGCCTGCGGAAAATTTGTGGTGGATTGTGCCCTTTGGGGTCGCTACCGGCGTGTCGGTTCACTTCGACACGGATGCCATCCGGGATCTCGGCGTGAACCCGTCCCGCGAAGACAAATTCAACAAGCTGTCGGACTACGCGGGGCTGTACGGGCCGTTCGCGGCTGCAGGGGCGGGTTACGTCGCGGGACGAGTGAAGCACGACGATTATCTGAAGGAGACAGCAATCCTGTCTGCGGAAGCGATGGCGGACGCGACGATTCTGGATCAGGGGATGAAGTATGCCCTGGACCGAGAGTATCCGCTGGTGGACAATGCGCGGGGAGGATTGTGGCCGGGTGGGCCGAAGAGCTGGCCGAACCATCCGTCGATGCCCTCCGAACACACGATGAACGTTTGGGCGTTCGCGCATGTGGTGGCGGGGCAATACAACGGGATCGCGACGCAGGCGCTGGTCTATGGCGCGGCGACGACGGTGTCGGTGTCGCGCGTGCTGTCGCGGGAGCATTTTCCGTCCGATGTCGTGGTGGGGAGCACACTCGGCTGGCTGATCGGAGGCTATGTGCTGCATCACCGATCGCTGGAGCATGGGACGCTCCTGGATGTATCGACGGTAGAGACGCCGCTGGGGAGCGGAGTGCAGGTGCGGATTCGGCTGGGGCGGGGGGAGTGAGGGCCGAAAGGTCAGATTCCTGTCCGCATCCAGCCAACTTCGAGAGCCGCGAGGGAAGCTAAAACGCAGATGCGAGCTTTCGCGCAGCGCTGTGCGTAGTTGACTTTCCCCGACTTGCTGTGCGGCAGCTGCGGCCCTCGATGGGACGGACGGCGATGCTTGTCCGGAGGTGGAGCCGGTCTGCATATCGCAGCAGCTTTTCGATGCTCACCTGGGAGATTCTGCCTCTGAGCAGATTGCTCACCGACGGCTGGTACTCGTCCAAAATGTCCGCGAGCTGCGCTTGTGAGTAGCCCTTCACTTTCACATGTTCCAGGATGGCGGACAAGAGTTCAGCCTTGATCCTGAGTGCGCTCGCCTGAGACGCAGGAAATCCCAGGGCATCGAAGACATTGCCCTTCACGATATGTGAGGGCCTATTTTCCGCTGCGTTTGTCATGGCTCTTCTGCTCCTGTAATCGCTGTCTGACAAGCTTGAGGCGCTGACTCGCAATCCGGATGTCTCGCCGATCCGTTTTACGGCTTTCCTTCTCAAAACAGTGCAATACGTAGATCCTGTTTTCGATCTTCGAAAGGTAGATCACCCTGTACCACGCCCGTTCGTCAGCTTCTTTCAATTCGTAGACGCCATGGCCGATGGAACTCATGCTGCGAGTCTGCGAAGTCGGCTCTCTGCCGATTTGTAGCTGCCGGAGCGAGAATCCAAACGACCCTTTAACGTCATCAGGAAACCCGGACAACACCTCCAGCGAATCACCCTCAAAATGGAGTTCGGCGGATG
>DASZYN010000246.1:0-38848 GCA_035545435.1 Acidobacteriaceae bacterium
ACCCGCCTTCAACTGGTTGATTAGAGCGGGTGAAAAGATGTAATCGAATCCAAAAGAACCAGTAAAGTTCCTTGTCTGATTTCCAGCAGTCTGATTGGCAAAACTGCTGCCGGGAAAGGTGGGCGCATTGTTTCCCGGCTGATTGATCTGAGTCATCATCCAGGAAAGATAGAATCTGGCCTTCTGTGAAGCGTTGTAGTCGATGCGCGCGACGGGATAGTAGTCCGTTTCGGGCGCGGATTGAACCCAGTCGATCTCGTTAAAGTTTGGATCGGAGGTAGGAACCAGTTTTCCCGAGCCAGTGGCAGTGTTAATGGCCGAGAACTGCTTTGCCACCTCCGCATTGACGGTAGACGGGAGACCGTGATTCTGCGCGATGGTCAGTAGATTGACGGTTGTGTTCCCGTAGGTGAAATTGCCACTCTGAGCGGCCTGTGTGAAAGCATTGTTGCTCGCCGCGTAGCTACCCGGGATTTTGCGCATCGCATAGGTCCCGAAGAAAAAGAGTTTGTCATGCAGGACTGGCCCGCCGGCGCTGACGCCGAAATCGTTCCGGATTTCCTTGCCCTTGCGTACGCCCGCGGCATCATTGTGCCAGCTGTTGGCGTATAGCCCGCTGTTGCGGAAGTCCTCAAAAGCGCTTCCATGGAACTGATTGCCGCCGCGGCGGGAGACGAAATTGATCTGGGTGGTTGCCTGCCCGAAACCGGAATTCAAACCGAGCTGGTCGGTTTGCACGCTCATTTGTTCGATGTCTTCGAGGCGAGGCGAAACCGCCGGTGCCAGGTTGGCGTCGAACTTCATGCGGGTCGCGCTGCCGACCATGCCGTCCATGTTGCTGCCTTCGTCCTCGATGGGCAGACCGTTGAACGTTCCCTGGCCACCAGCGCCGGTAAACCCGGGCACAATGGATGCCAGACTGGTGAGATCGCGGCCACTAAGAGGCAGATTTTGGATCTGCTTCATATCCACCACAGAACCGATAGCGTTCGAGGTTGTCTGAAGCAAGGGAGAGGTCTGGCCGGCAACCTGCACGGTCTGCGTGGTCGCACCTACTGTGAGTTGAGCCGTAAGGTCTGTGACCTGGGAGGCCTGGACAATGACCTCGGAATAGACCTTGTTGGCATACCCGGAGCGGCTGATGGTGAGGGTGTAGGTGCCGATAGGGAGATTCACAAAGGTGTAAGCGCCACTGCTGTTGGTGCTGGCGGTATAGGTGTCGTTGGTCTGATGCTCGACCAGCCTGAGAGTGGTACCCGGTACAACGGCACCCGATGTGTCTTGTACCGTAACGACCACTTTCCCCTGGGTGCCGGACTGCGCACGAGCCGGGAGACAGGGAAGCGCGAGGACGACCGGCAGAATTGCCAGTGAAAGTAGAATCCGCCGCAGGATTCTGCTGCTCATGGATGGACCTCCTGGGAACGCGTAAAACGTTTTCTGGCCCAGGGAATTCTATGGTTCGGTTCTGGGGACACGATTCCCTGGAGGGTATTGGGGACCACATGGGGAGCAGGAGGGACTCGGTGACCTGGGAGAGTCCTGCACGCCATTGAGTCTCATCTTGTATTTCAAATTGTATGCATTGTCAAGGACGATGTGACGCAGAGCGGTCGTAGCAGGGTGGAACCGAACCGTATGGCTCAGTCGAACCCGGCCATCAATGCCTGCAGAATGAGTGACCCGTCACGGCTCCTGCGTCGCATTGGCGCCTCCAGACTTTTCGGCCAGCAGTCGTCCCATCCTGAGCCGCATCTGCCTCGCCTGCACATGATTCCCCAGCCGGTCGTAAGCGCTCGCCAGGCTGGCATAAACAGAAGAGTTATCGGGTTCGAGTCGTCGTCCAATTTCCAGATGATCAATGGCGTTTTGCGGCTGATTCTCCATCAGGTAAACCTTGCCGAGAGCAATTTGTGTGGCTGAGTAGCTCGCGTTTTCCTGAGCTGACTGCTCGAGCGCTTTTCGAGCCTCCTCAAACCTGGGCTCGCCTGGCGCAGCTCCTTCGTGGAGCAGGACGGTGCCGAGGAGCGAAAGCATGCGATAGTCGCGTTGACCCGATTGAACGGCCTCGTGGAGAAGCTTGTCGGCTGCAAGGAGATTGTCCTCGTAGAGGTTCTTCTGTACGCGGGCCAGATACCCGATATAGGTTTCGGGGGCAAGTTCTGCGGCGCGATCAAACTCAAGTTTGCCCTCCTCTCCGAACCGGCCAAGCTGGCTCAGGAAGAGGGCCTTTTCATAATGCAGGCGCGCCGAGTTGGGCAATTGCTGGAGACCCAGAGCGACGATCTGCAGGCCGAGAGCGTAGTTCTTGTGATCGGTACAGGCGTCAGCGATGTAGTCGTAGAGCTTCTCGTCTTTGGGTGTAGCGGCTGCAGCGCGGCGAAAACTGCGAAGCGCCTCCTGCGGCTGCGCATTCCCGATGTAGGCCTGCGCGAGAAGGTTCTCGACTGCCGCGCTGCCACGCCCGGAGGCGTCGAGTGCATGAAGCACGTCGATGGCATCCTTGAATCTCCCGGTTCCGAGATAGCAGATTCCGAGATTGACGCCAGCCGCATAGGGCGCGATGCCGGCTGCCCGGGCGGCGAGTAAGTGCGGGATTGCCTGCTGGAGAAACCCGTTTGCGGTGAGTTGCGCACCGGTTTGGAGTTCTGCGCGAGCGGTCGCCTCGTCGTGGAGAGCTTGCGGTTCGGACCTGGAAACCGGAGGAGCCTGCAGCTTTCCGGCAGATTGCGCGGCGCTGAGAAAGGACGAAGCGCCAATGAGCAGTGCAATTAGCTTCAGCGCGGCCCCGATCGCGCGGACATGCATGGGAGGTATTGTAGGGTGGATTTCGGGCCAAAGCAGCATACGAAGTTGTATACATTCGTTATTTGCTGTATAAATCAGCGCGTAGCCACAATCCCCGACCCATCTTCGTGACCGAAGCGCGGCAACTCAGGGAAATCGCCTGTTGGTGCGCGGCGGCCCAGGGCTGAAATGAATAGACGACGTTTTCTGCAATCTGTGGCTGCAACAACAGCCGCCTTCCATGAATTCTTTTCCGAGGCAGAAACATCGGCTGCGCCCATCGATCAGTCGGGGCTGGTCCATGACATGCTCCGCGACAGCGACGCATCGGTCGAGGGGCACACGCGTCTTTCCAGCTTCACTCGTGGCAAAGAGCAATGGACTGTCTACGAGGATCTTCGGACTCGCGATGGTGCGATCACCTTCGTCTCATCGGAAGGCTCTGCCAGGGTGCTGACGAAAAGCGCAGAAGCCGTGTTTGCGGAGGATGAAGCACAGTACCTCGGGCTTAACCTCAGCGAGATCGGAATGTCCGGCCCGGATCTGCTGGCCGATAAGCTCCTGGCGAAAGGCGAACCTGATGAGGACGCAGTTCGACGCGCGGCTCCGCCTATGGATTCGGCCGCTCCGGAAGGGCGCTATTCGCGGCCGCACTGGAATGCGATCGTGGGCACAAGGGAGTGCAGCGATACCATGCCCGTTTATCCGGCAGGCAGCACTCGGACATGGCATCCGGTTCAGTATTTCCCCGAGATAACCAACGAGCGCGCCCGCAAAAGACAGGAGGGTCTGGTTGGGGGCTGGATGCCGGCCGTGCGCAAGCTTTTTCCCGGAGACGATGGCTCTGTCTTTGAAGCGATCGTCTTCGGCGATGTGCTGGCTCATGATCGGTTTATCGTCCAGACCTGGCATCGCGTGGCGCAGATCCGTGACGGGAAGGTCGTCAAAGTCGTCTACGGCTACAGTTATCCGGCCTACACACGGCGCCGGCAGAATCCCGACGCGACGGAGTTCTATCTTGGCCTTCTGGAGTTTGCCGAATACTGGGATCGGCAGATGCACGATGTGGCAGCAGTCAGTCTCCCGGATGCCAGCTGGGCCAACATGGCGAAGCATGCCTTCGTGAAGGAGCAGATCGTTCGTCCCGGTGGCGTCTATCCCAAATACGGCGCAGTGGACCGCGACTACTACGGGCCGGAATACGACGGCTTTCAGGACATCTTCACCATGTCGCTTTACGCGAATCTGGAGTGCGGCCGATTCGCGCAGGCACGCGATGTTTTGGACGACTACTTCAGCCGTTTCGTGAACGCGAAAGGCATGATCAACATGCGCGGTCCCGAAACCGCGCAATTTGGGTTGACCCTGTCGCTGATCGCCCGCTATTTCCGCTATACGGGCGATACCTCTCTCCTGCGCAAGCATCGGGAGAAAATCGAGGCCACCGCTTCGTTGCTGACGGAGCTGCACGATGAGGCGATGCAACTTCCCTCAGGCGACAGGGGATTCGGGCTTATTCACGGCTGGTCAGAATCGGACTCCTGCCTGATGGAGGATCCATCGATCTGGTGGAAGCCGTATTTCTCCAACAGCGCCTTTACCGTGCGGGGATGGCGGGACCTTGCAGAAATGTGGAAAGACGTGGCTGGCCCGGGCGGGGAAGAGAATTCCAGCGATTGGATGCGCCGCAGCCGCGAGTTGCACGTCACGCTGGTGAAGAGTATCGACGCGAACATCCTGCGCGACCGCAAGCCACCGTATCTTGGGCCACTGCCGGGCACTAAACTGACCTTTTGGGAATCGATGCAACAGGAACATCCGAGCGAGCAGGGCTGGTCGCATCGCGCCTACGCCGAACTCCTTCAGGCAGGCGTGCTTCCGGACGTGCAAACGGCAGTAGTTATCGACTGCATGCGCGCCTATGGCGCTACCACTCTCGGCGTGGTTGCCAATGTCGAACGGCCCCATCCTCAGGGCCGCGACATTCTCGGATTCATCTCCTATGGCTACGCCCAGGCTCTGCTCACCCTCGACCGCATCGACGAGTACCTGTTGTTCCTGTATTCGCACCGTTATCACGATCACTCGCGCGGAAGCTGGATGGCTGGCGAAGTATCCGGCATCACCGGCGATGGGGCGCTGTTCTGCATCCCCGCCCAGCAGACCATCCCGCTGCTGCTCCGCTGGATGCTCGTCTTCGAAGACCCCGATGGTCAGCGCCTGGATTTCGGACGAGCCCTGCCCCGGCACTGGATCGGAACGAAAAAACCCATCGCCATCGAGCAGGCGCCTACCCGCTGGGGCCGCGTAGACTATCGGCTGGAATCCCACGGAGATGCCCAGCTCATCGCCACTATCGGGCTGCCGAAGTCGGGACCCCTGCCGCCGACGATTCAGGTTACGTTTCGCGTTCCTCAGGGTCGATCCCTTCAGGGGCTCAGCGTCAACGGTCAAAGCCAGCCGCTGGGCGGAAAAAACATGGATGCGGCCGTGTTTGCCCCAGGCGGCAAGCGTGACTTCTCGGTGATTGCGACATTGACTTGAACAACAATCGCATCTCCTTCGCCGATCGTTATTCGTAAACACCGCGCCGAAAATTTGGACAGCAAAACACGGGAGGAAGCATGAATCGCAGGTTGAGTCGTAGAACTTTCGTGAGTAGCGCGGCGTACGCGGGAGCGGCCGCCCTTCTTCCCCATGGGGCCATGGGCCTGGCATCGCAGCACACCCAAAAGGTAGCCGCTGCCACCGGCGAAGATACCGCCGTTCAATACCTGACCAACGCGGCCGTCGCTAAAGTGCAGTGGAAAGCGAAGCCCTTTCCGATGCCCGAGGTGCGTCTGCTGCCTGGTTTCTGGAAAGACACCATGGAGCTGAACCGCAGCTTCCTGTATTCGCTGCCAAACGAGCGCCTGGCCTATAACTTTCGCGTAACAGCAGGAATCCCGACGGACGCCGATCCGCTGGGCGGCTGGGAAGCTCCTGACTGCGAACTGCGCGGCCACTACGTTGGCCATTACCTCTCCTCGTGTGCTCTGCTGCATGCCAGCACCGGAGATGAGTTCATCGCTGCCAAGGGCAACGAGTTGGTCAGCATTCTGGCGGAGTGCCAGGCGAAGGATGGATACCTCGGCGCCTATCCAGCTACCCTGTATGAAAAGCTGCGCAAGCATGAGCGGGTTTGGGCGCCTTTCTACACCTACCACAAGATCATGGCTGGCCTGATCGACATGTATCAGCACACCGGCAATCAGCAGGCGCTGGAGATGGCGACCCGCATGGCCGACTGGGCTCACACCTATGCCATGAGTTTTACCGACGATGACTGGCAGCGCGTGCTCCTCGTTGAACAAGGAGGGATGAACGAGGCATCGTTCAACCTCTATGCCATTACAAGCAACACGAAGTATCGCGATCTCGGCTTCCGCTTTGAGCACCACAAGATTTTCGATCCGCTCGCCGCGAATCAGGATGCGCTTGCCGGCAACCATACCAACACCAATATCCCCAAGGTCATTGGGGCGGCCCGCGGTTATGAGCTCACAGGAGACGGCCGGTACCGGCAGATCAGCGAGAATTTTTATCGCATGGTGACGGAGCATCACGCCTATTGCACCGGTGGCACCAGCAATGGTGAATTCTGGCAAGCCCCCGATGCCATCGCCACGCAACTGGGTCCTGCAGCGGAAGAGTGCTGCTGCTCCTACAACATGATGAAGCTCGCTCGGCACCTGTTCGGCCAGAACCCCGACCCGAAGTTTTTCGACTATTACGAGCGACTGCTGCTGAATGTGCGCTACGGAACGCAGGACCGCAACGGCATGCTGATGTACTACGTCCCCCTGCAGCCTGGGATGTACAAGACCTTCGGCACCGAATTCGATTCGTTCTGGTGCTGCACCGGAACCGGATCGGAAGAATATGCCAAGCTCACCAACTCCATCTACTTCCACGATGACAACGCGGTCTACGTCAACCTGTTCATGCCCTCCGCGCTGGACTGGAAAGAACGCGGCCTGAAGCTGGAGCAAACCACAAAGTTCCCCGACGATGAGCGTGTGACGTTGACCGTGAAGAGCGCACCGTCGGCCACGACCGCGCTGAAGATTCGTGTACCGTATTGGGCGACCCAAGGCGTCGCGTACAGCATTAACGGCCAGCCACAGAACGTGACCGCAACGCCGTCCACCTGGGTCACGCTGGAGCACGATTGGAAAGCCGGTGACGTCATCACAATCGACATGCCGCTCACGCTGCACCTTGCGCCGACACCTGACGACAAGCAGGTGCAGGCGGCAATGTACGGCCCGCTCGTGCTGGCAGCCGTTCTCGGCACCGAGGGGCTCACTACTGGCATGATCTACGGCGGTTCCGGGCCTGGAGGAAACGACGACGGCTATCCTATGCCCACTGTGGACATGCGCCCGCACAGGCATCGCGGCCCCGACGGCAAGCCGGTGGAAGGGCCGCCTCCCGAGCCCGGCGCAATCTGGTTTGAGCGTGCGGAAGGCTCGCGCCGATATCCGCTGCAGTTTCGGACGAAGGGGCGGGGACCCACGCACACGCTGGTACCGCTCAATCAGATCATGGACGAGCGCTATTCGGTGTATCTGCGGAACCTCACCGCGTGACGCCTCGCGCGCCGTGCCGATTGGAAGCACGCGGCCGTGGTGTCGAATATCCTGTTCCCTCGGGATGAAGTTCTGTGCACCCTATTGCATGATGAGGAAGTGGTGATTCGTATTGCGGCAGTGCTGACGGTCGTGGTCAGCCTCGTTGTGGCTGCTCTGGCCAATGGCCTGGGGCAGTCCGCATCCGGAAATGACCGGCTGCCTGCCGATTTCGAAGATGTGACCGCGCCGCTCGGCGTCCACTTCATCCATCAGGCGCCGCACAGTTCACGAAAATATCTCCTGGAGACGATGGGTTCGGGAGTCGCGTTGTTCGACTACGACAACGATGGCAGGCTTGATCTCTATCTCGTCAATGGAGCGCCCTTCGATGATTTCGTGCCGAAGGGCACCATCCCCGAAAAGACCGACCCGAAATACTGGAATCGCCTCTACCATCAGCGAGCCGACGGCACCTTTGAGGACGTGACGGAGAAGGCGGGCGTCGCCGGCGTAGGGTACGGCATGGGTGTTGCGGCGGGCGATTACAACAATGACGGAAACGAAGACCTCTTCGTTACTTCCCTGGGCGAGAATCATTTGTATCGAAACAACGGCAACGGAACCTTCACCGATGTGACCGCCGTGGCGGGAGTGGGCGGCAGCGGTTGGTCGACCTCCGCGGCATGGGTGGATCTGGACGGCGACGGCTATCTTGACCTGATTGTTCTGCGTTACATCCGGTGGGATTGGGATGATGTGTGGTGTGGCCCCAAAGACAACCGAGGCTATTGCCATCCGGATGCCTTCCCGCCGATCTCGATGCTGGTGTATCACAACAACGGCAACGGGACTTTCACTGAGCAAGCACACAAATCAGGTCTGGATGTGCCGGGAAAGGCGTTGGGGATTTCCATTGCCGACTACGATCGCGACGGACATCCGGACATCTTTGTTGCCAACGATTCAATGCAGGAGTTTCTCTTCCACAACACTGGAGCCGGAAAATTCGACCAGGTGGGGCTCGAGTCCGGCATCGCAGTGGATGGGGATGGGCGAACCTTTGCCGGTATGGGCACCGACTTTGCGGATTACGACAACGACGGGTGGCCCGACATCTTCGTGGATGACCTGGCGAATCAGAAATACGCACTGTTCCATAACGACCGCGACAGTACCTTTAGCTACGATAGCTTTGTTACGGGCATTGGTGGCCTGACGCTCCTGCATTCTGGCTGGGGCGCGCGTTTCATGGATTACGACAACGACGGGTGGAAGGATCTGTTGATCGCGCAGGCACACGATCTGGATACCATCGAGAAAGACTTTCCTCAGCTGCACTTCCGCGAGCCACCGCTGTTGCTGCGAAACGTGGACGGGAGGAAGTTTGTCGATGTCGGCCCTGTGTCGAACATAGTTTTCAGGGAGAGATGGGTGGGTCGCGGGCTTGCAACCGGCGACATCGACAATGACGGACGTATAGACGCCGTCATCACGGAAAATGGCGGTCCGGTGCACATTCTGATGAATCGAACGAAGAGTACGAATCACTGGATTGGATTCAAACTGGTGGGGCATCGGTCCAACCGGGACGGTATCGGTGCTGTGATCCGCATCGATACCGCAACAGGATCCCAATGGGTGACAGTCACAACGTCGTCGAGCTACATGTCGGCGAGCGATGAGCGCGCACATTTTGGACTCGGTCGGGAAAGCACGGTGCAGAAGGTCGAGATCCGATGGCCAAGCGGCATCCGGCAGATTTTGACCACCGTCGCTGGTGACCGTTACATCCGCGTGGAGGAACCGGCTGCCAGTGCGGGCAAATAGGCGAGCGCCCTCATGGCTCAATGTGGTGCCGGGCGGGAGGGCGAGCCGCATAATTCATTGATAACAAGTAAGTTGCTAATTTCTGAATCGGCAACCGAAAGACACGTGGGTGCCGGCAAGTCGGCGAACCACGGGCGACCGTCCGTCGGGAGCCCTGAACCAACTCGTTGAACCACATGAGAGCTGGCACGGGGAGCCCTCCCGCACAATCAACACCATCCCAGAGGGGCGCTCCCCTCATCCAGAAAAGCCCACCCCAGCCCGCGGCCTTCGGCTGCAACCAAAACCAAGTCGAGAATCTCGTAGCGATATACTGCAGTGCAGCATATAATCGTGCTGCACTGCATCCTACCTCTCTGCAGGTGAACGGAAATGGAAAGCACTGTTATTGCGGAACGAACTGCGCCTGCGGCCGAAGCGCCGTTCAGTCTGGCGGGCCGCACCGCCCTGGTCACTGGCGCCGGCCGCGGCATCGGTCGCGCCATCGCGAAGCGCCTCGCCTCCGCTGGTGCCCGCGTCATGGTCAACGATCTCGATGAGGTCATGCTCCGCGAGTCAGAAGCCGAACTGGCCTGTCCCGAGCGTGTCCGCCATGTGCAGGGCGACCTCACCGACCCCGCCACCCCCGCCGCCATCGTCCAGGCGACCCTGGATGCCTTCGGCACGATTGACATCGTCGTGAATAATGCGGGTTACAGTTGGGATAACGTCATCCAGAAGACCACCGACGAGCAGTTCCTCGCGATGCTCGATATCCATCTGGTCACGCCCTTCCGGATCCTGCGCGCCGCTTCCACGTTCATTCGCGAAGCTGCCAAGAAAGAGATCGCTGCCGGGAAAATGGTGATGCGCAAAGTGGTCAACATCACCTCGATCGCTGGAACCGACGGAAATTCCGGCCAGGCTGGCTACTCATCGGGAAAGGCTGGCGTCATCGGCCTCACCAAAACCCTTGCCAAGGAATGGGGCCGCTACAACGTCAACGTCAATGCCGTCGGATTCGGCCTGATTCAGACGCGCCTGGTTCAGGATCTGAATGCGCCCGGCGCAAGCATGGAGATGCACGGTCACCAGATCCGCCTGGGTGTTCAACCCACGCTCCTGGAATCCGTGAAGAGCGCGTGTCCACTGGGGCGTTTGGGCACGCCAGAAGAAGCGGCAGGAACGGTCCTGTTCTTTTGCTCTCCGCTTTCCGACTACGTTACCGGCGAAGTGCTGATCTGTGGTGGTGGGCTGCACTTTTAGCAGGATGCTTCTTCATAACCGTTGCGGCGACATGCGGTTCGGGATCTGCGTCCTTCGCGAACAGATAGTCTTCCTCGACCAGCCAGTACACCTCGAGCCAGTGGTCGAGGCTGTGCTCGTGACTGCAGTCGTGAGAGAGAGGATGAGGTTTTTCCTGCGATTGCGGAGCGTGTTCGAGGAGAATTGGCATAGTCGCCTCCGGGGTGGTCGCCTGCCAGGGGCCGTCCAGGTGATCCTCAGAACAGCACAGAAGGACCGGAGATTGCTGTGACGGCAGTCACACCGGGTGGTTGGCCGCCACGTTTCCAGGAGATGGAAAACTGCCGACGAGATCCGTCGAACTCCACTTCAGTCCAGCTCCGAGTAGGCAGCGGTCGTCAGGAACTCCTGAAACTCTCCCGTGCTGAGTTCTTTCAGGATTTCCGATGCCGAAGTGAATCGGCTGGCTGCCCAGGCTTTCGCTCCCATCATCGATCGCATCTGGTCGAGCACCTCTTTCAACACCGATTCGACCAGATCAAAAGTGACGATACGGCCGTCCTGGAGGTGAGCGCCATGGTGAATCCACTGCCACAGCTGGGCACGAGAAATCTCTGCAGTCGCAGCATCTTCCATCAGGTTATAGATGGGCACGCAGCCGTTGCCGCGCAGCCAGGACTCGATATATTGCAATGCAACATCAATATTGCGCTGCAACCCAGCTTCCGTAATCGGGCCTTCTGGGACCTGGAGCAGGTCCGTACTGGCAATCCGCGACTGCTTCTCCGCAGGAATCCGAATCTGGTTCTTCTCGGGCATGTACCGGTCGAAAACCTCACGGGCAATCGCTACCAGCCCCGGGTGGGCGACCCAGGTCCCATCATGTCCGGCGCGCACTTCACGCAGTTTGTCCTGGCGTACCCGCTCCATGGCTTCTTCATTGGCTTTTTCATCGTTGCGGATCGGAATCTGCGCCGCCATCCCGCCCATCGCGTGCGCCCCGCGACGATGGCACGTGTGGATCAGCAGTTCCACATACGACCGCAGGAACGGCTGCTCCATCGTGACCGTGCCGCGGTCCGGTAATACAAATTCCGCACGGCCTCGGAACCTCTTGATGAAGCTGAAGATGTAGTCCCAGCGGCCGCAATTGAGTCCCGCCGAGTGTTGTCGCAACTCGTACAGGATCTCGTCCATTTGAAATGCCGCGGCTATCGTCTCGATCAGGACCGTGGCGCGAAGGGTCCCCTTCGGAATCCCGACGTATTCCTGCGCGAACAGGAAGACGTCGTTCCATAAGCGAGCCTCAAGACGGCTCTCCAGCTTGGGCAAGTAGAAATACGGTGCCGAACCCCGCTTCAACAACGTCCTGTAGTTGTGAAAGAAATACAACCCAAAGTCAAAGAGCGAGGCCGAAACTGGCGCGCCGGAAAAGCAAAGGTGCTTTTCCACCATGTGCCATCCGCGCGGCCGCATAAACAGCACCGCGGGATTCCGTCCCAGCTCGTAGATGCGCCCCTCGCTTGAGCACCAGCTGATCGTTCGCAGGTTTGCATCGCGCAGATTGCGCTGGCCATCGATACAGTTCTTCCACGTCGGTGCATTGGAGTCTTCGAAGTCGGCCATGAACACATTGGCGCCGGAATTCAGCGCATTGATCACCATCTTCCGATCCGGAGGTCCGGTGATCTCAACCCGGCGATCGAGCAGCTCGATGGGAATCGGCGCACAGACCCAGTCTCCGTGACGGATGTCGTCGGTCTCCGCCAGAAACTTTGGCAGACATCCGCGATCAAACTCCTCCTGACGCCGGCGGCGCGCCTCCAATAGCTGAACCCTCCGCGCCTCGAAGCGAAAATCGAGTTCGCGCAGGAACTGCAGCGCTTCGGGGGTCAAGATCTCCTGATCGCGCTCTTCAGACGACCAGCCGTCGGTGTTGCTTTCCAGCGCCGTCGTCACGATCTTTTCCAGGGAGCTATCCATGGCTCTCCTCCTCCGCAAAGTTTGTTCGAGCCCTGACCTAGATGATGGCCCGCAACTCTGACAAGGTCGGCGCATGATCGGCAGGACTGTCGAACTGCTCCTCTTCCGTCGATCCTGGCAGCGCGCAGGTGGAAATTTGTCCCGAGGCGATGGTGCTCGCAACCCGGTCGAAATATCCGGTTCCAACGAATCGCTGATGCTTCACGGCGCTGTAGCCGTGCTTCTTCGCCTGATCGAATTCCCGTTCCTGCAGCCGAGCGTAGGCCGTCATGCCCCGATGCGCGTAGTCGTGAGCGAGTTCGAAGAGCGAAAGATTGAGCGCGTGAAAGCCCGCCAGGGTCACAAACTGGAACCGATAACCAATCCTGGCAAGCTCCTGCTGGAAGTGCGCGATCTCCGCCTGACTCAGCTTGCCCTCCCAGTGGAACGAGGGAGAGCAGTTATACGCCAGAAGCTTTCCCGGGAACTGGGAGTGAATTCCGGCTGCAAAGCGCGCGGCTTCCTCCAGATTCGGTTCCGACGTTTCGCACCACACCATGTCCGCCCAGGGAGCATACGCCAGTCCGCGCGCAATGGCGGCTTCCACTCCGCCACGGAAGCGGAAGAATCCCTCGACCGTCCGCTCCCCCGTGAGGAATTCGCGATCGGTTGCATCGCAGTCGCTCGTGATGAGCTGCGCCGCGTCTGCATCCGTCCGTGCGATCAGAATGGTCGGCACATCGAGCACATCCGCCGCCAGCCGCGCCGCAATCAGCTTCTGCACCGCCTCCTGGGTGGGTACCAGAACCTTGCCTCCCATGTGACCGCATTTCTTCGCCGAAGAGAGCTGGTCCTCGAAGTGCACCGCGGCTGCTCCGGCTTCGATCATCGCCTTCGTCAGCTCGAAGGCGTTCAGAACGCCGCCGAACCCCGCCTCGGCATCGGCCACGATCGGCAGCATCCAGTCGATGTTTTCGTGCCCTTCGGCATGCGCAACCTGGTCCGCGCGCATCAGCGCGTTGTTGATGCCCCGTACCAGCGCCGGCACGCTGTTCACCGGATAAAGGCTCTGGTCCGGATACATCTGTCCGCTCAGGTTCGCATCGGCGGCCACCTGCCACCCACTCAGATAAATCGCTTTCAGGCCGGCCTGGGCCATCTGGACGGCCTGGTTTCCGGTCAGTGCGCCGAGGGCTGCAACATATTTCTGCTCGTGCAGTAGCCGCCACAGCTTCTGTGCACCGCTGCGCGCCAGCGAGTGCTCCACATAGACCGTGCCGCGAAGCCTCTTCACTTCATCGGCGCTGTACGCCCGGCTGATACCCGTCCATCGTGGGGAATGGAAACCATTATTGCCTGAGCTCTTCAACATCTCTTGCTCTCCTCGGGCCTCCATCGTCACGCGGAGGCGCTGTCATTGAGAAGCGAGTAAACCCTGGCCGGTGATCGTCACGCAAGAGGGACTCGTCCGATTCGGACGAGTGGACGAAACCGCTCCGGGAGCATCATAATCGGCCACAGATGTCTGATCATTCTCAGAAATCGGAGTCTTCGCGAGGAGGCGAAATGCAGACAAACTCACCTTCGGCGCGGTTGGACTCGCACCCGCCGGATCGATCGTCCGATTCGGATCATACCCCGAACAATACCCGGATCGGCCACCTGGCCGAGCGCCTCAGTCACAGCCTGCATTTCCGTCGAATCGCCGCCGGCAAGGCCATCCTTGACGAATCCGAGCCGATTCTGGCGCGGCTCGATCCCGGCGCGCCGCAGGCCCTCCGCGTGTTGTTGCTGGTTGCACAGTGGGTTGACGTCGGCTATCGCGACCACCGCTTCCTCGAAACCCTGCTGAGACCCTTCTCCGCCGACCTCCGCCGCCGCCTTCCTGTCGTTGACTATTTACGCCTGCGGATGGTCGATGCCTTTCGCGCCCTCGCCATGGAGGATGTTGACGCCGCCATTGCCGGCCTCGACCTTGTTCTCCGCGCCGAGAGTGAACTCTGCGATGAGTCACTGGCTGCGCTCGCGCATTTCTGGAAAGGACGCGCTCATCGGCGAAAAGGCGAATATGAGACTTCTCTTCTGCACATCGCTCGCGCCCGCGAACTAGCTGAGAAATCGCATGACGATGTTTTCACCGCGGTGATCCAGATCCATGAGAGCTGGCTGCTCTTTCAGAAGGGCCAGCGCCGCGAGGCGCTGCGCCTGCTCACGCACGCCGAGCACGTTCTCCAGCCCACAGACCACTACATCGCCCTCGGCAATATCGAGTCGGCGCGCGGCCGTATCGTGCGCCGTTCCGGCGAATACACGCGATCTCTCGAGCATTTCGAACGAGCCCGGGAGCTTTACTCCCAGGGGGATCCGAACCACCTCAACATGGCCCGGGTGCTGGTGAATGGCGCCTACGTTCGCCGCTTGCTCGCATTGCAGTTACGCAGGAAGATCGACCGGCGAACCTGGCGCGACAGATCCTCGTCCGGCGACGGTAGCCTGCGGGCACGCTACCAGCAGCTTTCAGAGTCTGCCATCCACGACCTGAAACAGGCGCGCCAGATCTATGCCACGCACACGCACACCGGCGGCATCGGCAATGTGCTTTTCAATCTTGGTTATCTCTACCTCGATCGCGGCGACATTGACCACGCAGCGCATCAGGCAAGGGAGGCCTACCACCTCGGCCTGGAGAAAAGTGATCATATCCTCATGGCGCGCGCCCGCATCCTGCAGGCGGCCGCCGAAAATGCCCGCGTTGAAGAGCAACTGGGTGAGGATGTCGATATCGCGGTCCACGCCAATCGCGCGAGGGAAGAGAGCGACGAAGCGCTGGCCCTCGCGCGCGGCACACAAAATCGGCGCCTCACTGCCGGAGCCTGGATTGCACGAGGGATCACCGCTGCAAATGACTTCTTTCAGGACTGGGAACTGGCCCGCCATTGCGCCACGGAAGCAGCCGCCCTGATGGCCCCGGACGAGAACGATCACCTTACCGAAGACATTGCTGCTCTAAAGTCAAAGATCCTTCAGGTTTCCGGCATCAGCGATACCCTGCGCAGCTGGTCCGAAGGAATGGTGGGCGACAAGACCTTCCAGCAGATCACGGAAGAATTCGCGGAAATCGTGATCCCCAAAGTGTGGCTGCGCGAGAACCGAAAGATCTCCCGCGTCGCCGAACGGCTTTCCGTCTCTCCCAAGAAAGTGCGGCGTATTTTGCGCAATGCCGGTCTGCGGTCACGCAGCTGAGGGATTTTCAGTACAGAGCCTACGGGTTTTCCATCACATCAAAGAATCAACTGCGCCATCTTGTGACAGGCCTTTCAGTCGCATCAACAAAGACTTAAATTAAGAGCAATTCCGCGTCCGCCATTCGCTATTCTTCAACGCCCTCTTCCTTCCTGCTGAACGCCACGGCCCCGCGGAAAGGGCCAGCTTGCATCGGCGGCAGAGCGCCCCCTTCCACTCCGCCTTTCGATGGGCAATTCCTCCGGTGGTGCGACGCCATGGGCGCTCGTGTTCACTTCTCGCGCCGGAATTGGGGAGTTCCACACTCTCCTGTCCAGCACCAGGTCAGAATGCACCGCCTGCAGCCGGACCTCATCTGGCTCCGGGCTCCTGCCGGATTCCATTCACCATCCTCCCGATTGCATGGAGCCACGGCCCGGCGGGCCTCTCACCTGGGTCCCGCTGTGCTTCGGGCGCGACGATCGGGACCAGCCTGAAGGGAGCCGGCCCATGACCCATCGTGAAGTTGTCGTGCTGAGTGCCGTGCGCACAGCCATCGGCAAATTCGGCGGAGCGCTGAAAGACATTCCTCCCACCGAACTCGCCGCGAAAGTAGTGTGCCAGAGCGTGCAGCGCTCTGGTCTCGCTCCGAGCGAGATCGGCCACGTCATTTTGGGCAACGTCATCCATACCGATCAAAAAGACATGTATCTTGCCCGCGTCGCCGCCCTGCGCGGTGGCATTCCTGTCGAAACCGCAGCGATGACCGTCAATCGCCTTTGTGGCAGCGGTCTCCAGGCCATTCTCAATGCGGCGCAGGCCATCGCCCATGGAGACACCGACGCCGCCATTGGCGGCGGTGTCGAATCCATGAGCCGCGCTCCTTACTGGTTGCCCTCTATGCGTTGGGGCGCGCGGCTCAACGACGCAACCGCTGTTGATGCTCTTGTTGCCTCCGTCACCGATCCCTTCGACAACGTCCACATGGGGATTACCGCGGAAAATGTAGCACGCAAATGGGGAATCTCCCGCGAAGACCAGGATGCACTCGCTGTGGAAAGCCATCGGCGAGCGAATGAAGCCCTCAAATCGGGCAAATTCGCCAGCCAGATCGTTCCCATTGAACTCAAAACCAAAAACGGTCCGGTCTTCTTCAATACCGACGAACAACCTCGCTCCGACGCCACACTCGAGAACCTCGCCAAACTTAAGCCGGCCTTCGATCCTGCAGGCACGGTAACGGCGGGCAATGCCTCGAGCATCAATGATGGCGCCGCTGCCGTGGTCCTCATGGAACGTTCCGCCGCCGAAGAGCGCGGCCTGAAACCCCTGGCTGCCCTGGTTGACTATGCCGTCGTCGGCGTGGAGCCTGCCGTTATGGGCATCGGCCCCGTCGCCGCCGTTCGCAAACTGTTTGAGCGCACTGGCCTCAGCAAGGAGCAAATGGAGGTCATCGAGCTCAACGAGGCATTCGCAGCTCAGCTCCTCGCCGTCCGGCGCGAACTCGACTTCCCGCCCGAACGAACCAATCCCAACGGCAGCGGCATCTCCCTTGGCCATCCTCTGGGAGCCACCGGAGCCGTCGTTACTGTAAAAGCGCTGCACGAACTGCGCCGCGTGAACGGCCGATATGCGCTCGTCACCATGTGCATCGGCGGCGGCCAGGGAATCGCCGCCATCTTCGAAAGCATGAACTAGCGGAGAAAGGAGTCTTACTATGGACACCGCAGTTCTCATCGAACCACAGCCATCCTTTGCCCGGCCTCTCGAGGGCAGAGTTGCCCTGGTCACCGGCGCCTCCCGCGGAATCGGCCGCGCCATCGCGCGCGAACTCGCCAGTCGCGGCGCCATCGTCGTGATCAACTTCTTCAACAGCATCGAGCGCGCCCAGCAGCTGCGCGACGACATCGAATCCGCCGGCGGAGAAACCAGCCTCCTGCAGGGAGATGTCTCCAACCGCCAGGAAGCTCGGCGCATCATCCACCATCTGCTCGAGGTCTACGGCCGCATCGACGTCCTCGTTAACAATGCGGGCATTACCCGCGATCGTTCCATCCGCAAGATGACTGACAACGAGTGGCTCGAAGTCATCGAGACCAACCTCAACAGCATCTTCTACTGCACCAGCGCCGCCGTGCCCTCCATGATCGAGCACAAGTTCGGCCGCATCGTGAATATCGCTTCATTCTCCGGTCAGGCCGGCAATTTCGGTCAGGCAAATTATGCGGCGAGCAAAGGCGGCATCATCGCTTTTACCAAGGTGCTGGCCCTGGAACTGGCGAGGTTCAACATTACCGCGAACGTTGTTGCACCGGGCTTCACCTCAACGGACATGCTCGCCGCCGTGCCCGGCGACATTCTCGACCAGATCAAGACGCGCATTCCTCTTGGCCGCTTCGCGCAACCTGAGGAAGTCGCGAAGGCCGCCGCCTTCCTGATCTGTGATGGAGACTATGTCACCGGACAGCAAATCAACATCAATGGCGGAATCTATATGTAGTGCGACCATTGATCTCTACCCGGAGCGGGCGCTCAGCCACTTCTCGATGTGCGGCCACGTGGTCCTGGGCGCTCCGCTTCCGGCCATCATTCCGATGTGCCCACCCGGAATCCGGTAGAGCTCCTTGTCGCGGCTCCCCGCTTTGGCCAGCAGGGTCTCCGACTGGCAGGCGGGCGTGATGTGATCCCCCTCCGCAATCACAGTCAATAGATTCGCCCGCATTCTGCCAAGATCGACGCGCTCTCCGCGCACCACGAGCTCGTTCCGGATCAGACGATTCTGCCGATAAAGCTCGACAATCAGTTGTCGATAGGCGGCGCCGGCCATCGGAATGTTATCTGTCACCCACGTGTTCATCGCGTGCCAGGACTCGACCACGCGCGGATCGTCCAGGTTATCCCACAGCTTGCAGTAGTTGGTGATGTAGTTCTCGATCGGCTTCAGCGCTTTTGCCCCCGAGTCAATCATCTCGGCAGGCATGTTGCCGAAAGCATCGAGGATCAGTTCGACCTTGAAGTACCGCTCATCGGTCCACCGCGCAAACGTGACGCTGTTCCGGTTCGAGAAATCCAGCGGAGCGGTCAGCAGCAGCAGATTGCGCAGCCCTTCGTCAGGTCGCAGCGCCGCGTAGATGGTGGTCAGGATCGCTCCGATGCACCACCCCAGCATGCTGAATTCCTCGACACCCGCAATCGCCTTGACCTTTCGAATCGCACGCGGCAGATACTCGAGCGCATAGTCATCCAGTTTGAGGTGCCGATCCTCATAGCCGGGCGCGCCCCAGTCCAGCAGGTAGACATCGTATCCTCTTCCCACCATGTACTCGACAAAGCTGTGGCCAGGCCGCAAATCCAGGATCGACGGCCGGTTCATGATGGCGAAGATCAGCAGCAGGGGAAGACGATGTTGGTGTGTTGGGTCCACCGTGGGTCTGTACCGATAGAGCTTCGCTTTATTGAGCGCCCACACCAGATCCTTTGGGGTTTGCGCAATCGGCGCCCTGGTAGTCAGCACACGGTTGAAGGTCCGCAGCCGCTTTTCGAACCCAGCCACCGCACCCGACATGGCGAAAGCCGGTTCCATGGCTACCTCCGCGTACGGCTAAGCTTGCGCCGGACAAAGGGTTGTCGTGCCCCTGGCCGACTGACGGCAGTTTCGTGATCCCCTCCCTCGCCCGTCCTCGGCGTAGGAGTGGCCGCAGCCGCTTTGCCGACGCCGGATTGTGGCCCCGATCCGTTCTGCTCCATGTGCTTTCGAATGGCATCCAGCTTGGCATCCATGTCATCGAGGCGCATCTCGAGATTGGTGAAGCGCTCCGCGAGTGCCGCTACCTCCTGCCGCGAAGGCAACTCCATTTGCTGCAGCGTCTGCAGCATCGACTTGTCAAGCGCTTCCCGGAAAGGAGCGATCGCCGTCAGGTAGCCCTCCAGCATGGCGCCGGTCGCCTGCGCATACGCTTCGGTGTTGACCGTCTCCACCATGGCTTTCGCCATCGCATCCAGATACGTGTCGCGCATGGAGCGGAACGGCTCGAACGGGTCGTACGTCTTAGAGGTCTTCTCCTGAGTTTCACTCATCAGGCGCACCTCCTTCTTCGACACATGAAGCATAAACCCGCCCGGACGGGCAGGCTATGCTTCCCGTCAATGCTGTGAAACCGCTCTCAACGAACTGCCATGTCCAGCAGTTCTTTCTGGGCATCCACGATGGCGTCCACGCCGCGCTGCATCGAACCGGCTGCCATCTCAACCGGACTGCCTTCTCCGAACTGTTTGCTCGAGGTCTCCACCACCGCCTTGGCCTGCGCAGCGGACTGGTCGAGTGCCTTCTTCTGCATGGCAACGACGCGCTCAATGGACTTCTTTGTGAACTGGTCCACCTCTTCATTGGCGTTGGTGGCTGTTGCCGCCCGCTCCTTCAGCACGTCAGCAAAGGCTTTGCTCTGTTCCACCACCAGGTCGATCGCTGCCTTCTGAACCTCGGCGTAGTGATCGAATCCGCTTGCCCCGAGTTCCAGCAGGAACAGTCCCGGCGTCCCGGGTACCTTCTGTATTGCTTTTTTCCACACATCGATCAATTCAGCGTTTTGCTGTATTGCAATATCAAGGCCCTTCTTCTGAACATCGGCGATTCTCCCGACCCCTGCGGTGAAAAGCTTTGCCATGGACTCGGCCCAGTCCACCTTTTCCTTTCCCGGAGGCCCCATGGGTTCCCTGACCCTCTGCGCTGTGCTCATATGAGTCCGTCCCTTCTTCTGCTGCACGATATGCTGCAGTGCAGCATATCGTGATATTACGCTGCCCGGCCCGGCTGTCAAGGTTAAAATGGCCAGAGATGCCGCCGAAATCCATCCTGATCAAAAAATACGAAAATCGGCGCCTCTACGACGTCACCAACAGCCGCTACGTGAATCTCGAGGAGGTCGCCCAACTCCTCCGTGAGGGCCATGACGTCCGCGTCGTCGATGCAGCTTCCAGTAAGGACATTACCCGGCTCATCCTCACCCAGATCATCACCGAAGACGCCAAAACCACCGACTCCACCTTTCCCCTCGACCTGCTCCGGCAGATGATCCTCACTTCGGGCCGGGCCAGCCAGGAGACCGCACTTCGTTATATGAAAGCGATGCTCGACCTCTATCAGGACACCTACCGGGCCATGTCGCCGGCGGTAGGCCCCTTCGGCATGTTTCGGCCTGGCTTCGGGGGCCCCGTCGCGGGCAGAGACCAGCCCATTTCCATGAACGCGTCCGGTGAAGAGCCCACGAACAGAGCTCCGCAGGAAACGAAACAAGTGGACGAGTTGAAGCAGCGTGTGGCCGATCTGGAGCGGCTGGTATCGTCCCTCACCCCATCCAAAGTGGCTCAGCGCAAGCCGCGGCGCAGCAAGCCAGGTGCAAAATCGGCACGCCTGCGCTAGGGTGAGGTCTCCACCGGAGTGATCGTGGTTTCGGTGCGGCCGTCAGTGTTCTTTGCCAGTCCCGAAGAATTCGCAGATAGCTTCCGCACTCGGCTCCTTCGCTCAGTCGGACGTCGGCAGAACCCTGGCAGTCTGCGCATCGATGATCCTGATTCCTTGCTAGCAGGGCAGTTTCTAGGCTGCCTGCCCGATTGCCACATGGCCTCCACGGAAGCTTTAATGGGCTTTATTGTGGTGCCGGGAGGGGGGGTCGAACCCCCATGACCGCAAGGGTCGGCGGATTTTGAGTCCGCTGCGTCTGCCAGTTCCGCCATCCCGGCGCGTGGGAAGGGGTAGCGGTTAGTATAGCGCCCGGCCCCGGACGTGCGAGTTCCTGGTCGTCTGGTCCCTATTGTGTCCGTAGCGCGAACATGATTTATCCACCAGCCTGCTTTGCGAACTGCGAGGAAGAAAAAGCGATCGTACCGCACCCGAGGTCAACGGTCCTCCGAATCGATTGGCCACGACTCCGTGCGAAATCGATATTAGGCGGTGCGAAGCAGGAGTTGGGACGCGAGAGAAGGGCCATGCTGCAGTAGGAATCGAGAAAGCCGTTGTTCTCCAAGGTGAACAGCAAGAAGAGATTGGAAGATAGCGGGGTGGGCGGCGAAAGAACGGAGCGTTCGAGCGCGGAGACGTGGACAGGCGTCCAGGAGGAGGAGTAGGCGAGCCATACGTCGTGGCACGGCGAGCAGCGCCGGATGACGGGATTCGTAAAGATCAAGTGAGCCCGAGACCAGCGAATCGGCGAGAAGGATGGCTTGGCGGAAGGCCAGGGCGAGCCCTTCTCCAGTAATGGCATCGATGGAACCGGAGGCATCGCCGATGAGGGCTACCCGACCGCGAGTGACCCGCGGCAGGCGGCGCGTAAGAGTGACGCAGCCCCGTTCAGAGGCAAGGGGCTCGGCGCGGTGAAGGATGCAACTCGATGAGGGAAGCGTATTGAGGATCTTAGCGAGGCGCGCGTGCGGATCACGCGTCATGGCGGAGATGCAAATTTCGCCTGGAGCTGTAGGTGTGATGTACGCCTGGCCATGAAAGCCCCAGTGGACTTCTACGTGTCTGGGTGAGGGGGTGCCGGGAGCGAGGCGAAAATGGCCGCGAAAGCCGAAGCGGCGTGTTCCGGGGCTGGCGGGGTCGAGCCCGGACCAGCAGCGGACGCGGGACGAACTCCCATCGGCACCGATGATCCAACGGGCATGAACCCTGCCGGATCCGGACGAACCGACGAGGCTGGGAGGCTCGCCGGAGCGGAGGATGACCGGCGTATGGAAGGCGAAGCGCACGCCGAGGGCGGCGGCTCGGTCGCAAAGAAGTTGGTGGAGGGTGGTGCGACGCACGCCCAGGCCAGCGAGATTGGGGAAATCGGCCGAGACACGAGAGTGGGCATCGATGAACGTGATTCCGGCGAAGGGGAGGCCTTGGAGATCGGGGAACACGCCGAGAGCAGCGAGGGCGCGCCGAGCGTCCGGCATAAGACCTTCGCCGCACGGTTTATCGATGGGAGCCTGGCGGGCGTCGGCGACGAGGACATCGGCTCCACGGAGACGGAGTGCGATAGCGGCCGCTAGCCCGGCTGGCCCGGCGCCGACGATGAATACGTCACACATGCTGTTACGTAACGGCGTCACCATTCGAGCAGGAGCATTTCGGCGTTGAAGCCGGGGCCCATCGCAGCGAGGATGCTCCTGGTGCCGGAGGGGGGGCGGCGCTGCTTTATGACCTCATCGAGGACAACCAGCACGGACGCCGACGAGAGATTGCCTACACGGCGAAGAGCCTCCCACGAGACATCGAGATCGTCGCGGGATAGACCAAGGGCCTCCTGGGTGGCTTCGAGCACCTTGGGGCCGCCGGTATGCATGATCCAGGATCCGATATCGCTGCGGGTCAGTTGGTGCACGGCCAGAAATTCATCAACATTTCGTCCCAGATTCTCGACGATGACTTTGGGGACATCGGGAGAGAGGACGATGTTGAAGCCCTTCTCGGAAACCGACCAGCCCATAACCTCTTCGGTATTGGGGTAGAAGACGCGATCGGTCGCGACGATACGCGGGCCCCGGCGCTGGACCTGATCGCCGGCAACGAGGACGGCGGCAGCGCCGTCTCCAAAGAGTCCGACGGAGATGAGGTTCGCGATCGACTTGTCGTCGCGTTGCCAGGTGAGAGAACAGAGCTCGACAGAAAGCAGCACAGCGACCTGATCGGGATAGGCGCGCACATAGTCAGCGGCGCGAGAGAGACCCGCAGCGCCGGCGACGCAGCCGAGTCCGAAGATGGGATTGCGGCGAATGTGCGGTGAGAGCGGCATGCGGTTCATGAGACGCGCATCGATCGACGGGCTGGCAACGCCGGTGACTGAAACGAAGAAGATGGCGGCAAGCTGATCGGGGGAAAGGCCGGCCTGCTTGAGAGCACAGTCGATGGAGCGCTGCCCGAGGTCGAGAGCAGTGTCGATCCACGCGTCATTGGTCTTACCGAAGGTGTCGAGGTCGAGGTAGTCGGTCAACGGGCGCGAAAAATAGCGCCCATCGACGCCAGTGCGAAGGTGAAGCCGCTCGATGACAGAGGTGAGTTTTGCGTCGGTGCCCCAGTAGGGAAGGAGCGCATCGAGAAACTCGCGTTGGGTGATGTAGTGCTCGGGGAACGCCGTAGCGGTGGCAAGAATATGCATGCAGTTCTCTGGATTGATGAGACGTTGTCTTTCTGCGATTTGTATTGGGATGCGGCGCGGAAAAATCGGGCGTTGCCGCCATTCTCCATGATGGGAGGCGCTTTTGGGCGCGGTGTCAAGACGAAGTCAGAAGATTGTCCGCAAGACCATCATCGCCGGTGACGCGTGGAGAGTCGGAAAGCGGAAATTCAACCAGGATGCGGGCCCCGCCGGTGGCGCGATTGCTGGCGGTGGCGACACCGGCATGCGCATGGGCGACGGCGCTGACAAAAGCAAGGCCAAGGCCGTGTCCCTGGGAATTGCTGCCTTTGACAAAGCGTTGAAGGACGCGCGGAAGCAGGTCCATGGGGAAGCCAGGACCGTCGTCTTCGACGGCGACTGAACCAGTCGATGCGCGCGATGTGACAACCACCGATATGTGCGCGCCAGGACCAGCGTAGCGAAGCTCGTTTTCCATGAGATTGGAGAGAAGGCGCGTGCACAGCGACAGGTCGGCGACGATGGGGACGGGTTCAGGAGCAGAAACAGTGAGGTGCTGTTGGGCGTCAGCAATGGCCGGGGCATAGAGTTCGGCGACCCTGTGCACAAGATCGCTAAGGTCAAGAGACTCGCGGCGCAGGCGGAGCGCGCCACCGTCGGCTTCGGCAAGGTCGAGCGATGTGGTGACGACTTCGGACAGCCGGTCGAGGTTCTCGATGGCGCTTGCAATGAGGTCCTGGGATTGCTCCCGATCCTCCAGAGACAAGGCGATTTCAAGGCTGCCGCGGACCGAGGTGATGGGACTTTTAAGGTCATGCGCCACGGAATCGGTCAGGGTACGGAGTTGATTCACCGAAGCGGAGATCCGGTCGAGCATGCTGTTAA
Organism: Acidobacteriaceae bacterium; assembly: GCA_035545435.1. Classification (GTDB taxonomy): domain Bacteria; phylum Acidobacteriota; class Terriglobia; order Terriglobales; family Acidobacteriaceae; genus Palsa-343. Next base: position 24,635 of record DASZYN010000246.1, read on the forward strand.
ACGTGCGAGCCAGGCGGGCAATTTCGTCATGCTGGGTACCGATGGGGACGCGAGTGCCAAGGTCGTCGGTCCGGATGCTGGCGGCCGCGCCGGTAATGTCATCGACTCGGTTGAGCAAGCGGCGAAGGCCAAAGAGCGTGAGGAGAAAGCCAAAGGCGACCATAAAAAGCCACCCCAGAAAGAACCGGACCAGAAGCTGGCGGAGGAGATGTTCCGCGCCGCGGTCCAGGAGGCCGAGATAAATATGCCCGGCTCCAGGGGCGACGTCGACCGCGACGACACGGAATGGCTCAGCAAATCCCGCGACGCGCAGACTGACGGCCTGATGTTGCGGGATATTCAGCGTCCGCAGAAGTCCAAGGAATGCACCACTGTTTTGGGGTCCGACCCAAAGCGGAGGCTCGGAGGTATTGCCGATCTGGGCGAAGAAGACGGTGTTGCCCCCGGTGTTCGCCGTGCCGCCATCCCAGGAGAACTCCTGGGTGGCCAGTTCGGCGACTTCCTCAACAATGCGGCTGTAGAGCGCGTCGCGCGGGGTGCTGAGGGCGACCTGGCGAAGGGTCTCGCTTTCTCCGGTGAGCCACGAATCGCTGCGCTCGCGGACTGTACGGGCAACGATGAAGTACATGGCGAGGAAGACCGAGGCGCTGGCAGCGGCAAAGACCAAAGTGGTTTGCAGCGCGAGACGCCAGGCGGCGGTGCGATAGAAGAAACGTGCGAGTCGGGAGAACATTCGCTATTCGCGGAGTAAATATCCTACGCCACGGATGGTGCGGATCAGGGGACGCTGCGATTCGCGGTCGACCTTGTTGCGAAGGCGATGGATGTGGACATCGACAATGTTGGTGGAGGTGTCGATGCGCATCTTCCAGACGTGATCTAGAACCATGGCGCGAGTGACCACGCGGCCGGCATTGCGGCACAGGTATTCGAGCAGGGCGAACTCCTGCTGGGTGAGCTGAAGCTCGATGCCGGCGCGCCGGGCTTCGCGGCGGATCAGGTCGATTTCAAGGTCCGCGACGCGGAGACGGGTCGTTTCCGACTGACCGGGCGTGCTGCGTCGGAGCAGGGAGCGGAGGCGAGCCTGCAGCTCGGCGACGGCAAAAGGTTTCGTCATGTAGTCGTCGCCGCCGCGTTCGAGCCCGAGCACCCGCTCATCAACGGAGCGGCGGGCGGAAAGGATGAGGACCGGCGACGAGACCCCCTGGGAACGAAGGCGCTGGATCAGATCGAGGCCGTCTCCGTCGGGAAGGTTAAGGTCAACGACAAGGGCATCGTGAACGCCCTCGAGCGCGAGCCTCTCGGCTTCGCATCCCTGAGCACAGGCATCGACGCCAAAGCCGGATTCAGCGAGGGCCCGGGTCAGGAAATCGCGAATGGTATTGTCGTCTTCAACGACCAGCAACCGCATGAATACTCCAGGATGGCCGCGCAGGGCGGCCATGAGGTCTTCGCAAGAGCGCGCGGACGAGTTGCGGATTGCTCTCAGGGTACTTCTCAGCGAAGGCAGTTGAAATTACAAACGCTTCATAATGCGTAGCCTTTGCGATTTCATGGAATGGACGCGAGCGGAATCCCGGTGGAGAGCCGGATGCGAGCGCCCACAAAATGACATTCCGGTGTCGTGCGCAGGTGATCGCGAAAGGCGTCCAAACGCGTTTTCCGAGGTGCACTTGAATTTGTTTCCCACAATTGACCCGTGCTGGGGCGGGTTGTAACGTTAAAGGTTCGTGCTCGACCAATCTGCAGTTCTGTGAGGCCTTGTGTCCACCACCGCTGCTTTGCGTAAGACCCCACTCAATGGCCTGCATCGCCGTCTGGGTGCCAAAATGGTCGATTTTGGCGGATGGGATATGCCTGTCGAGTATTCGGGCCTCATCGCCGAGCACATGGCCGTTCGCACCGGCGTCGGGCTGTTCGACGTAAGCCACATGGGCGATATCCAGTTTCGCGGGCCAGGATCGCTGGCGGCGGTACAGCACATCTCGATGAACGACGCGTCACGGCTGCAGGTGGGGCAGGCGCAGTACTCGGCGATGCTGTATCCGGAGGGCACGTTTGTTGACGACGTGATCGTTCACAAATTCAGCGAGAACGATTATTTGTTCGTAATCAATGCAGGGACGCGGGAGAAGGACTACCAGTGGGTGCGGTCGCAGGCGCGCGGCTTCGACTGCCACGTGAGCGACTACAGCGACCTTTACACGCAACTGGCAATCCAGGGACCGAAGGCGCAGGAAACGCTGCAAAAGCTGACCCAGACAGACCTGAGCAAGGTGAAGTTCTACTGGTTCACGTGGGGAACCGTTTGCGGCCTGCCGAATACGCTGATTGCGCGCACCGGCTACACGGGCGAAGACGGATTTGAGATTTACGTGCCGTCAGATGAGGCGACGAGCGAGCGTGTGTGGAACGAGGTGATCGAGGCAGGGAAGGAATTTGGGATTGTGCCCTGTGGCCTTGGCGCGCGGAACACGCTGCGATTGGAAGCGGCGCTGTCGCTGTATGGGCATGAGATTTCAGAATCGCTGAATGTGTGGGAAGCGGGGCTGGATCGCTTCTGCAAGCTGGAGAAGGGGGAGTTCGTTGGATCGGAGGCCCTGAAGAAGGTGCAGGCAGCGGGCGGTCCAGAGAAAAGACTGGTTGGGTTGGAAGTTGTTGAGCGAGGAATTGCACGCGATGGGTACAGGGTGATGGATCCCGACGGCAAAGAAATTGGCTACGTGACGAGTGGGTCGCCGGCGCCCTTCCTGAAGAAAAACATCGCGCTGGCCTATGTGCCACGGAGCCTGGCAGAAGTGGGGACGGAGGTTGCGGTAGAGATCCGCAATAACCCGGTGAAGGCAACAGTTGTGCCCACACCGTTCTACAGGAAGCCAAAGAAGACGTAACGGTTCGCGAAGTTGCCACGGGTCGCGAATCAAGGTTGTGCAGTTCGTGCTGCAGGTTCCAGAGAACGGAGCCCGTACAATGAGGGAGAGAGTTTCAGCGATGGCTTATCCAGCGAATTATCGATACACGCGCGAGCATGAGTGGATTGACGTCAGCGGAAAGACCGGTACGGTCGGGATTACCGACCATGCTCAGGACTCGCTGGGCGATATAGTTTTTGTCGAGCTGCCGAAGGTCGGCGACAAGGTTGAGAAGGGTAAAGTATTCGGCAGCGTCGAGAGCGTAAAGGCGGTGTCGGATTTGTACTCGCCGGCGAGCGGGACCGTGACGGCAATCAATGAAGAACTAACCACATCCCCTGAGAAGATCAACACCGATGCCCATGCAGCCTGGATCATGAAGATCGAGCTGAGCGATGCCGGGGATGTGGGTTCACTCCTGTCGGCGGAAGACTACGAGAAGTACGTGAAGGAAGAGACCGGACACTGAGAACTCCTCACACCAGAGATCCTGGTTTTTATCGGGAAGTGAAATCCCGAGTCTGAGAGCCCATGCGCTATTTGCCTAAATCGGATGCGGAGCGCGCGGCGATGTTGCGCGACATCGGCGTGTCGTCGATTGACGATTTATTCGCGGTTATCCCTCAGGAGTACCGGCTGCAACGGGATCTGGAGATTCCGCGGCAGATGGGCGAGTCGGAGATCGTAGATCACTTCAAGGCTGCGGCGAATAGGAACGCCAACGGTTATGCGAGCTTCCTGGGAGCGGGAGTCTATCGGCACTACAGGCCGGTGATCATCGACACAATTGTCCAGCGGGGAGAATTTCTCACGTCCTATACGCCGTATCAGGCGGAGATTACGCAGGGGACATTGCAGGCGATCTTCGAATTTCAAACGATGATCTGCGAGCTGACGGGGATGGACATCGCGAATGCGTCAATGTATGACGGGTCGACGGCGTGCCCCGAAGCCGCGATGATGGCGATGCGCGTGACCGGCCGCGATGGCGTGGTGGTTGCACGAACGGTGCACCCGGAGTACCGCGAGGTGATGCGCACCTACGCACAGCATCGCGAGAAGGAAAGCGGGCTGAAGGCGCAGGAAGTTGGATACGATCCAGAGGGTACGAGTCACGCGGGCCGCATCGACCTGGCTGCGCTGGAAGCGGCCGTGACGGAGGAGACGGCGTGCGTGCTGGTCCAGTCGCCGAATTTCTTTGGAGTGATTGAGGATGTCGGGGCGATTGCGGAGATTGCGCACAGGAAGGGTGCGCTGTTGGTAGTCGCGATTGCCGAGGCCGTGTCGCTTGGCATCGTAAGACCGCCGGTTGAGGCAGACATCGTGATCATGGAGGCGCAGTCATATGGCGTGGCTCCGAGTTTCGGTGGACCATTCTGTGGTGTGATTGCGGCGAAGGAAAAATACGTTCGCCAGATGCCGGGGCGGCTGGTAGGCCAGACAACGGACAAGCAGGGCCGGCGAGGATTTGTGCTGACGCTGTCAACGCGCGAGCAGCACATCCGGAGAGAAAAGGCGACGTCGAATATCTGCACGAATCAGGCGCTGGTAGCGCTGATGGCAACGGTTTTCATGACGGTGTACGGGAAAGAAGGCATGCGGGAGCTGGCGCTGCAGAATCTGGCGAAGGCGGATTATGCGGCGAAGACTCTGGGTGCGCAGGGGAAACTGCTGTTTGATCGGTCGCCGAGGTTCAACGAATTTGTGCTGCAGACCGATGAGGCGCCGGAAACGCTGAACGCTCGGCTGCTGGAACAAAAGATCATCGGCGGCGTGGCGTTGAAGAATTGGTATCCGGAGTTACGGAATGCAACGCTGTGGTGCGCCACGGAGCTGACAGCGAAGGAACAGATCGATCGGGCAGCGGGGGTTTTGGCGGCGGCGACAGCAGCAGTGGGGGCACGATAGATGGCGGCGCAGATCGAAGAGAAGTTCGTTGGCACGACGCGCAAGGTCACCGGGCACCTGACGCAGAATGAGGGCCTGAGCTTCGAGAAGTCGGTGCCGGGCAAGAAGGCTTACCGGCTGGCGCCTTTGGATGTGCCTGAAGTTGATCCCTCGGCTCTCCTGGGAGAAGCCCAGCGCTCGGAGAGCGCGCAGTTGCCGGAGTTGAGCGAGATCGAAATCATCCGGCATTTCACACGCCTTTCGACGTGGAACTACGCCATCGATCTGGGGATGTATCCGCTGGGCAGTTGCACGATGAAGTACAACCCGCGTGTGAACGAATTCGTGTCGCGCCTGGAGGGGATCGCGGAGGCGCATCCGTATCAGCCGGAGGAGCTATCGCAGGGATCGCTGGGGATTCTTCGGCTGCTGCAGAAATGCCTGATTGAGATTACGGGGATGGACGCGATCACATTGCAGCCGGCGGCGGGGGCGCACGGCGAGTTCACCGGGATCCTGCTGGCGCGGGCCTATCACGAGTCGAAGGGGAATCCGCGGAAGAGGGTGATCATTCCGGACTCGGCACACGGGACGAATCCAGCGACGGCGGCGATTTGCGGCTATGAGGTCGTTAATTTCAAATCGAACCCGAACGGCGGGATCGACGTGGCAGCGCTCGCCCAGGCGGTGACGGAGGAGACTGCGGCGCTGATGCTGACAAACCCGTCGACGATTGGCGTCTTTGAGAACGAGATCCACCGCATTGCGGAAATCCTCCACGCGAAGGGCGCACTGCTGTATATGGATGGTGCGAATATGAACGCGCTGTGCGGGAAGACCCGGCCTGGGGACTTCGGCGTGGACGTGATGCACCTGAACCTGCACAAGACCTTTTCGACGCCTCACGGCGGCGGAGGCCCGGGGTCCGGGCCGGTCGCGTGCAGGAAGCATCTGGAGCCGTTTCTGCCGGTACCGGTAGTGGAAGAAGGCAAGGATGGCCACCTGCGGCTGAACTATGATCGGCCGCAGAGCGTCGGCCGAGTGCGGGCATTCTATGGCAACTTCGGGATGTTTGTGCGGGCGCTGGCGTATATTCTGGCGAACGGGCCGGATGGTTTGCGGCAGACCACCGAGGATGCGGTTCTGAACGCGAACTACATCCGGAAAAAGCTCGAGGGCCTCTACGAGTTGCCCTACACCACGCCATCGATGCATGAGGTGGTGTTCAGCGATCGGCGACAGCTGCGGAACGGTGTGCGGACCGGCGATATCGCGAAGCGCCTGATTGACTACGGATTTCATCCTTATACGGTCTCGTTTCCCCTGATCGTGCCCGGCGCGCTGATGATTGAACCGACGGAGAGCGAATCCCGGGAGGAACTTGATCTGTTCGTCGACGCAATGCAGCAGATCGCCCGCGAGGTAGAGGAGAATCCTCAGGTGGTGCTGGATGCTCCGCACTCGACCCGAGTCTCCCGGCTGGATGAGACGACGGCGGCGAGAAAGCCGATCCTGCGCTGGAAGAACTCGTAGTCGTTAGGAAAAAAGTGCTTGGGGTCTGTGATTGATGTGGCCTTCGTTTTTCAGCCGCATGATTGCTGGCGTGGCATGCCCTGAAGGGAATCTCGACAACAAAGTGCTCTAATCGAAGCGTCCTGGCGCGATGCCGGACACATGCGCATTCCGTTAAGATCGAAGCAGATATGCACGCGACACGCACTTTCCCTCACGCTATGCTGCGTGAAATCTATGAGCAGCCGGAAGCGCTTGCAGCTACGATGGCGCGCTACGCTCCGGGCGGAACGCTGGATACGAACATCTTTGGGCCCGTGGCCGAGGCGCTGCGCGGGCGGCAGCGCGTGGTCATCGCGGCAAGCGGGTCGAGCCGGCATGCGGGCCTGGCTGGCGAGATCATGCTTGAGGACAATGCCGGACTGGCGGTGGACGTGGAGTATTCGAGCGAGTACATGTATCGCTCGACGCATACACTCCACGATCCTGGCGTGTTGGTGATTTCGCAATCGGGCGAAACAGCGGACACACTGGCGTCCCTGCGCGAAGCCAAGGCACGCGGGTTGCGGACGGTCGCGATTGTTAACGATGCCGATTCGACAATGGCGCGGGAAGCCGATGCGTCGCTTCCAACGATGGCGGGACGCGAAATCGCCGTTCCAGCGACGAAAAGTTTTACGACACAGCTGACGGTGCTGTACCTGTTGTCGCTGTTTCTGGCGCGCATAGGCGGAAGGATGACGGCACAAACGGTTAGTGCGCATTGCGAGCAATTGGAGCGTTTGCCTCATCTTCTTAATCAAACACTTGAATTCTGGGAGAAGCGGGTCGCGGCCATCGCCGAGAAACTGTGGGAGGCGCGAACCTTCCTGTATCTGGGGAGGGCAATCCACTATGCAATCGCGCGTGAGGGAGCTCTGAAGTTGAAGGAGTCAGCGTACGTACAGGCGGAGGGTCTGCCGGCTGGCGAACTGAAGCATGGCCCGAATGCGCTGGTGACTCCCGAGGCTCCGCTGGTGATGTTGGCGACCCGGGACCACAACGATCCGGACTCGACGCTGCGGTATGAGAAGACCCTCCAGCTCATGCGCGACATGCATGCGCAGGGGGCCGAGATCGCTGCCGTGCATGTGGAAGGCGATGATGAGGTGCCGGAGCTGGCGCAGCACGCCGTTGCGGTACCTGCGGTGAACGAGTTTTTGCTGCCGATTCTGGAAGTCGTGCCGCTGCAGATGCTGGCCTACTTCGTCGCGGTACGGCGCGGCGTGAATGTGGATGCGCCGCGAAACCTGGTGAAAGCCGTGGTGAGGGAATAGGGACCGGCCCTCCAGGCAGCCCGCTCTGCGGTTCGCAGAGGTGATCGATTGCTGTTTGGCCGCGGTGGCGTGCGCAGGATGGGGCCGGTATAAAGAAATGAGGCATGGCCCAACCCGCTGCCGCATTCCTGTCCCGCGACTTTCTTCGCTATCAACTGGCACGCGTCGTGGTGATCATCGGCGCGGAGGCGCAGGCGCTGGCGGTCGCGTGGCAGGTATACGAAATCACGCATCGTGCGATTGATTTGGGGTACACGGGGCTGATTCTTTTCCTCCCCGGGCTGGTGTTTATGCTGCCGGCCGGGCATGTGGCGGACCGCTTCGACCGGCGGCAGGTAATCCTGGTTTGCTATGCACTGCAGGCCGTTGCGACGTTCCTGTTGTTCTGGCTGGCGTGGACCAGCGTCGGCCACGTTTGGCAGATATTTGTTTTGCTCTTTGCCATCGGCACCGGCCGCGCTTTTAGCGGACCGGCAAGTTCGGCGCTCGTGCCCCATCTGGTTCCAACGGAACACTTCGTGAACGCGATCACGTGGGGATCGGCGATTTTCCAGTTTTCGAATATTGTGGGCCCGGCAGTGGGCGGCGTGTTGTTCACTCTGCCGCCGCAGGGACGGTTGCATGGAGCCGCCCTCGTGTATCTGTTCACTCTGGCAGCCATTGTGTGGTTCCTGGTATTGGTTGGATCGCTGCACGTGCGGCCAGGGCGCATGGAGCATCGGGACATTTCGAAGGATGTGCTGCTGGCTGGATTTCATTACGTGGCGCGGACACAAGTGCTGCTGGGGTCGATTTCGCTCGATCTGTTTGCGGTGCTGCTGGGTGGGGCGGTGGCCCTGATGCCAATCTTTGCGCAGGAAATTCTGCACGCCGGGCCGCGCGGGCTGGGCATGTTGCGCGCGGCTCCCGCATTGGGTGCATTGACCGTGTCGCTGTGGCTGATGGTGCGGCCAATTCAGCGGCGGGCAGGGGTGCGAATGCTGGTGTGTGTCGCGATTTTTGGGGCGGCAACGCTGTTGTTTGGCGTCTCAAAGAGCCTGCCGGTGTCGCTGGCCGCGTTGTTCATCGTGGGCGCGTCGGACATGGTCAGCGTGGTGATCCGCTCGTCGGTATTACAGCTGGCTACTCCGCCGGAGATGCGTGGCAGGGTGAGCGCGGTGAATTCGCTGTTTGTGGGAGCCTCGAATGAGTTGGGCGAATTCGAAAGCGGATTGACGGCGCAGTGGTGGGGCGCGGTGCGGGCGGTAGTGATTGGCGGCGTCGGGTCGCTGGTGATTACCGGCTTATGGGCTGCATTCTTTCCGAGCCTGCGGCGCGCAGACGCACTGACGCCTGAGGCCCTGCTGGAGGCGGAGAAAGACCATACGGGACGTGAAGTGCGGCAGCTATAATGAAGCGAATGTCCCGGTTCGTGCGATCTGCCATGCATTACCTTTGGAAAGCCAGGAACATCCCCAGCCTGTCACGTGTTTTGATTGATGGCTGAAGCTCTGGTCACTGGCGGTTCCGGTTTTTTCGGGGGCATTCTCAAGCGGGAACTGCTGGCTCGCGGGTATTCCGTTACGAACGTCGACATGGTTCCGGACGCGGACCGGCATTCTGCCCTGAACAGCGTTCAGGCAGATATTCGCGACGAGGCTTTTCTCGATTCATTGTTTGCCAGCCGGCGGTTCGACGTCGTGTTCCACTGTGCGGCGATGCTGGCGCATGGATCCATGGACGAGAAGCTCCTCTGGACGTCCAATGTAGGCGGAACGCAGCGCCTCGCCGACGCTTGCCGAAAATATCGGGTCGAGAAGTTCGTCTTTACCTCTTCAAATTGCCTGTGGGGAAAGAATCTGGGGCACCCCGTGCGCGAGGATGAAGCACCGGCTCCCGTGGAGCTCTACGGGCGATCGAAACTCGCCGGGGAGCAGGCCCTGGCCGATTACACGAGCGACTTCGATGTTACGATTCTCCGCTGCCCGACGATCATCAGCGGCGGTCGGCTGGGACTGCTGGCCATTCTTTTTGAATTCATCCAGGAGGGAAAGACGGTCTGGGTGGTGGGGTCGGGATCGAATCGCTATCAGTTCATCTATGCGCAGGACTTGGTGAACGCCTGCATGATGGCAACGAAGACTTCGGGTTCGGACACGTTTCATGTAGGGTCGGATAACGTCCAGTCATTACGGGAGGTTTACGAGGCGGTGATTGAACATGCCGACAGCCCATCCAGGGTACGATCGCTGCCGAAAGGCCCGACTTTGGCGGCGATGCATCTGGCGCATGTGCTGAGGATTTCTCCGTTGGGTCCCTACCATTACAAGATGATCGCGGAGGACTTCCTCTTTGATACGTCGAAGATCAAAGAACGGCTGGGCTGGCAACCAACGCTGACGAATGCGGAAATGCTGATCGAGGCGTACGACTACTACGTCGAGCGGCGCGCGGAAATTGAGAGCCGGCAGGATGTGTCGGCCCATCGTCGCGCGGCCCCGATGGGCATCATTCGTTTGGTGAAGTGGATCTCGTGAAAAGCGTGCAAGTCGAGCCCGGAGCGGTGGCCGAGCCCAGCGGATCACAGTTCCGGTTTCCATGGTCGATTTTCTGGATCGCGCTTGGAGTGCGGCTCGCTGCGTTGACCCTGGGGCACTACTACCGCATTGCGCCGTATGAAGACCACTTTGCGTTTGGCTGGGAAATGGGGCGGATCGCTCGGTCGCTCGCAACCGGTCAGGGCTATGCCAATCCCTTCGATCATTTCAGCGGTCCCACGGCATGGGTAACGCCGTTGTATCCGCTGATTCTGGCAGCGGACTTCAAGCTCTTCGGCGTGTATACAGCTGTTTCGGCCTGGATGATCCTCGCGTTCGATTCGCTTCTGAACGCACTCATGGTGCGCACAACCTGGGAGATTGCGGCGCGATGCTTCAATCGCAAAGTTGCGGTCTGGTCGGCGTGGATCTGGGCGGTCTATCCGGCAGCGATGCAGTTTGCCGTGAAGTGGGTCTGGGAGATCTCGCTGACTGCGTTCTTGTTTCAGTGCATTTTGGTCCTGGCACTCCGAATGAGGAATGTCGGCGGGGCGCCGGAGGAGGCCGAAAATGCCGCGAGCACCCCGCGTTGGGGCGCTTTTGGATTGCTGTGGGGCCTTATCACGCTGAGCAGCGCATCGATCGCGATTTTCCTGCCCTTCTGCGGATTGTGGATCTTGAAGGGGGCGGGAAGCCTGCGACGGCAGATCCCGCGAGTGCTGCTGGCCTCAGTTGTATGCGTGGCATGCCTGGTGCCGTGGCTGGTGAGGAATGCGCTCGTCTTCCACAGGTTCATACCAATGAGGACGAACTTCGGCGCGGAATTCAATATGGGCAATAACCCTTACCTTGAGGGAACCGTGATCGGCTCCCCGGTCGCGCTGGCGCATGAAGAAACGCTCCTCGACAAGATGGGCGAGGTTCAATATTCGAAAATGCGCGGCCGCGAAGCGATGGAACGGATTCGACGCGAACCCAGCGTATTTCTTGCTCTCACCTTGCGTCGCTTCTACTACTTCTGGGCCGATGTTCCGCACGCCACGATCCGCGGCAAGGAGTGGACCGAGTATGCGCGAGGGCTGAACTTTGAGTTTGCGAGCCTCGCGGGGGTAATGGGATTGATCCTCGCGGTGAGACGACGCGTTCCAGGCGCGGTCTTGTTTGCGATGGCGTTCGCGGTGATCCCATTCGTCTACTACTTTGTTTTTGTGCAGGCGCGATTCCGCCATCCCCTGGAGCCTCTGATCACAATCCTGGGCGTTTATCTGTTCCAGTCGGCGGAGAAAAGCTGGCGTGTAGGTTTGCCGAGGCGATAGCGCCTCGGTTCAAGCAATGAGTTTCGATTCCGGAAGCCGGTTACCCGAGTCGTCTCGGCAGATCAATCCAACTCGGGAACGCCAACCCACTCCAGGGCGGCATTACGGTCGGCGAAGGCGCGCATAGCGACCGGTGTACCGTTGCGAAAGGTGTAAACGTCAGCCAGACAAACTTCAGTCCAGGCGGAGCTGTCTTTTGTGCGGAACCGCGCGTGAACGTACACGACAACCCGATCGCCATGCACGATGAACCGGACCGGTTCGCTGGACCCCTCCGCCCACCCGGCGCGGGAATTGGCGAGATAGCGCGCGACCTCGGCGCGCCCGTGATAGGAGCCGCCGCCGGGAAATTCTGCAGGTTCCTGCCAGTCGATATTGAGGTCCAGGGCATGAACCGCGGCAGAAATGTCATTACGATTGAAGGCACTGTAGGCGTCGCGCAGCAGTGAGATGGCATGCTGCTGTTGCTGAGGCGACATAGAAACCTCGTAGGGATTGGTCAGGCAGCCGCACACTGCGACCGCGACGAGGAGGATCACAGATGCCATGCACCTATTTTGACGAAACCAGCTCCTGATGCGCAAAAAAGTGACTGATTAGCCCAGCGGAAGGAAATATTGGGTTCCGTGAACGGGTTCTGCCAGGCGTTTGAGCAGGAGCTGGAGGTCCCGGTTGCTATTCACAAAGTCGATGTCGCTGGTGTTGACGACAAGCAAATCGCTCGCTGAGTAGTGGAAGAAAAAGTGCTCATAGGCGGCTGCAACCTGCTCGATGTATTTCTCGCTGATGAAGCGTTCGCCCGGGACGCCTTTGCGACGAATGCGCTGGTTCAGAGCTTCCGGTGATGCCTGAAGGTAAATCACCAATTCAGGAGTGGGAACATCAGCACGAAACATCTGGTAGCAGCGATTGTAGAGGTCGAGCTCCGCATCGGAGAGGTTGATATAGGCGAAGATCTTGTCTTTTTCGAACAGGTAGTCGGAGACGATGGGGGTGGTGAAATCCTCAAGTTCCCGCTGCTGCTCGTAGCGCTCCATCAGGAACCACATCTGGGTGGCGAATGCGAGGCCAGGCTCGCCGCGATAAAAGCGGTCCAGGAAGGGATTGTTCTCAGGTTCGACAAGACGGCGGGCCTGGAGAGTTTCTGCGAGGATGCGGGCGAGCGAGGATTTGCCCGCGCGAATGGGGCCCTCGACGGCAATAAAGCGCGGCTGTTCGAAGAGATTGGCCACGAGTCAGAAACGTGCAGCGAAGGAAACACGAACATATCATGGGCTGAGCGGGATGCAAACCCGCATACACTGGAAAGCAAATGATCGGAGTTCTTGCCAGTGTCGCAGGCGCAGCCGGCCTCAGCGCCGGAGTCTGGACTTACGGGTCCCTGGCGCCGGAATCGCAGCTGTTTGGGCGAACGATTGTGGCAGGGCCCAATGCGGCGGAGTTTGCGCTGACGTTCGATGACGGTCCCAACGATCCCTGGACGGGACGTTTGCTGGATGTGTTGGCTCGCTATCAGGTCCGGGCTACCTTTTTTCTCATCGGGCGATTCGTGCGGCAGTGCCCCAAAGTCGTGCGGGAAATTCGGGATGCGGGGCACTGCATCGGCAATCACACGGTGTCTCACCCATGGCTGGCTGTGCAGAGTGGAGCGCGAGTCCGCGAGGAACTGTCCGGGTGCAACGTGGCCCTGGAGGATGTGTTGGGCGAGAAAGTGCAGTTCTTTCGGCCACCGCACGGCTCGCGGCGGCCGGCGGTCCTGGATACGGCGCGGGAACTGGGGCTGACTGCCGTGATGTGGAACGCAATGGGATTCGACTGGCGCGCGAATATAACGGCGGCACAGATTACAGAGCATCTGGAGCAGGGAATTGCGCGGAACCAGCGGCGAAAGCGGGGTTCGAATCTCCTGCTGCATGACGGTGGACATGCGGCGTTGGGAGCGGACCGCTCCCAATCCGTGGAGGCGACGCGGAACATCCTCGAGAGGCATCCTCCTGGCACGGTTCGATACGTGACCGCGGATGCCTGGGTATGAGTTGTCCCATTCGTCCCAGAATACGACCGGAACTCCTTGCTTTGCGATAACGTAGGGAAATTCAGAGAGGCTTTCCGCGCCCATGTTTGAAGACATTCGCTATGCCGTCCGGCAGTTTCTGAAGACCCCCGGCTTCACCATTACAGCGATTCTCACCCTGGCCTTAGGAATCGGTGCGACGACGGCAATCTTCACGCTGATCAACGCGGTCCTCCTCAAGTCTTTGCCGGTGGCGAATCCGAGCGAACTGATCAGGATCGGCGACAACGAAAACTGCTGCATCAACGGCGGCATGCAGGATGACTGGTCGCTCTTTTCGACCGAGCAGTACCGGCGATTCCGCGACCACACACCCGGGTTCTCGAACCTTGCGGCATTTCAGGCGGGACGGACACAGGTAGGAGTACGGCGCGCGGGCAGCGATCATCCGGCGGAATCGTTTGGGGCTGAGTTTGTCTCGGGCAATGCGTTCGAGACATTTGGGCTGACTCCATGGATGGGCCGGCTGCTCCGACCGTCAGACGATGTGAAGGGAGCACCGCTGGTCGCGGTGATGAGTTATCGCACCTGGCAGCAAAAATTCGGCAAGGATCCGTCCGTAGTGGGGACATCGTTTTTCGTCAACGGCAACCCCTTCACCATCGTTGGGATTGGACCTCCCGGTTATTTTGGCGAGCGGTTGACGACAGATCCTCCATCGTTGTGGATCCCGCTCAACGA
>DASZYN010000247.1:0-1722 GCA_035545435.1 Acidobacteriaceae bacterium
GAACAAACGATGCTTCGGCTTCGCCGGCAACTGGGTAACGAGGCTTTCAGCAAGCTGGACACATTCGTCAGCCATCGCGAAAGCGGCGGGAGAAGCGTGGATCGAGGGCCAATCCGCAAAGGTCCGGTGGAAACGGCGCAAAGCAGAGGGACGCCATCCCGGCCATAGCGGTTCCGGCGCTCGCTACAATTTCGAATCCTGCGAATCGGTGTTCGGGGGCGGAGGTTCGGGCTCCGTCTCACGCGGTGGTGTTGCGTCGAAATCCGGCGCTGGCGCTTCCACTGCATTTGGTTCGGCGGAAGTCACGGTTTCGGCGACAAACGGATTTTCAGAGTTCGCCGCGACCGGTTGCGCGGGTTGAATCTGTACCAGCGGGGGCTGCTGCGGTTCAGCCGCGCCCATCGCGGCTTCATGCTGCGCGCGGGCGGCTGCGTCAATGTCTACCGGCATACCCCCGGGGACAATTTCCGGGTAACCGTATTTGTGTTTGAGTTCGCTGGTGAAGCGGGCCATAAAGAACATCAGCAGGAACGAGACGAGCACGGCGAAGGCGCAGCCCTCGGGGCCTTCTCCGCCACCGCTGATCCAGGCGGGTCCGCGCGCGTTGGTGACGAGGATAGGGGAGTAGTTCATGGAGCCGGAAACCGGCAGGCCGAAGAGCACGCTCATGGAAGCGAGCCAGGCGAAGTGGAATCCCCAGGAGACCCAGAGAGCGCGGGTGCGCAGGACCGCGATCGCGAGCACAAGTCCCAGGAAAAAAGACACAAGGACGGCGGCGGTGGTGGTGGGAGCGGCATGCGTGCGCCAGATGGCATAGACGGCTGCCATAAAGAAGGCGCCGAGGACGGGGCCCATGGCTTCCACGAGACGGAGGAAAGCGTAGCCGCGGAAGGCGACTTCGATGGCCAGGGTGCCGGCGGCGAGGGCGATGAGGTCGAGAAGCAGCACCAGCCACTGATGCGCGTTGGTGAAGACCGTGATGACGAGTCCGCCTATGAGCGCGACGGGAAGAATGCAGGCGAGAACGCCAGCCCAGCCCAGAGCCGCGCCGAGGGCAAATTCGCGGCCCCATCCGGGGCGAGGAGCGAGCGCGGTGGCCTTGGCGGAGATCATGCGGCGCTGACCGAGGCGGCTCATGACCCAGTAGCCGACGATGAGGAGAAAGAGGAGGAAGATGCGGTAGAGCGGCTCCTGAAAGTCGCCGGAGTCGAGGCCCTCGGCAGCGTGCTGCGCGATGAGGTCGGAGAAGAGGAACCAGGCGGCGGCAAGGAGAAACCAGATCAACGCGTTGAGGCGCTCGAGAAAGCTCACGCGGTTGCTCCGAACGGAAATGCGGCGCGCTGGAAAGAAGTCATCAGGGCTATGGATGCCAGGCTGGGATCAGACGGTGTAAAACTGCGCGATGTTGCGGAACTTGTCGTAGCGGCGGCGCAGGAGTTCGTCGATGGAGAGAGCCTTCAGTTCGTTGAGATGCCAGCGAAGTTTTTCGGCGAGGAACTCGGCGGCTTTTTCGGGATCGCTCTGCGCACCGCCTTCGGGCTCAGGAATCACGTCATCGACGCAGCCGAGGGAACGAACATCGGAGGCGGAGATGCGCATGGCTTCGGCGGCTTTGTCTTTAAAGGCGGCGTCGCGCCACAGGATGGCGGCACAGCCTTCCGGCGGAATGACGGAGTAGATGGCGTTCTCAAAGATAAGAACGCGATCGGCGACGGCGAGTCC
>DASZYN010000248.1:0-6640 GCA_035545435.1 Acidobacteriaceae bacterium
CCTCGACGGCCTTCGTAACCCAACAGTCAAATCGATCGCCATCGCCAATCCCGAGCACGCCCCCTACGGCCGCGCCGCGCAAGCCACTCTCCAGCACGCCGGACTCTACGACATCCTCCGCCCCAAACTCGTCATCGCGGAAAACATCGCACAGGCCGCGCAGTACGCCGATTCCGGCAACGCTCAGGCTGGTTTCATCTCACTGACCTCCGCGCTCACCCCGCGCCTTCGCGCCAGTGGCCGCTTCGTCCGCGTTCCCTCCGAAGACTACCCGCCGATCCTCCAGGGAGCGATCGTCATTCGCAACAGCCCAGGCGCTGCCGCCGCACACCGATTCCTCGACTTCCTCGCGCAGCCCGCAATCCGCCAATCGCTCGCGGCTCAGGGTCTCGAGCCCGCTCGTTAGATGGATCTCCAGGCGCTCGGGCTCACGCTGCGGCTTGCGGCCATCACGACCGTAGTGCTGCTGGCCCTCGGCATTCCGCTCGCATACTGGCTCGCCTCGGCGCACACGCGGCTGCGCCCGCTCGTCGAAGCCTTCACCACGTTGCCCATCCTCCTACCGCCGACCGTCCTCGGCTTCTACCTCCTCGTCCTCCTCGGCCCTCGCACCGCTTTCGGCCGAGCCACCGCTCACCTCCTCGGTCATCCGCTCGCTTTCTCCTTCTCCGGACTTGTTATCGGTTCCGTGCTCTACTCGCTGCCCTTCGCGGTTCAGCCGCTCGCTGCCGGATTCCGCTCCGTAGACACCGCCCTTCTCGAACAGGCCCGTCTTCTCGGCGCCGGCCGTCTCCGCACGCTCACCTCCGTTTTGCTTCCCTTATCGACCCATTCCGTCATCGCCGCAGCAGCGCTCTGCTTCACCCACACCATCGGCGAATTCGGTGTCGTCCTGATGATTGGCGGCGACATCCCCGGCGCTACTCGGACCCTCTCCATCGCCATCTACGATCAGGTCCAGGAATTCTCCTACGCCGCGGCGAACCGAACCTCACTCGTGCTGATCGCCGTCGCTGTTCTTGCCCTCGTGCTGCTCTACGCTCGGCGCTCCAATAAAGAGGCGAGCCGTGGCTGACATCGAGATCCGTCACCGCCAGGGCCGTTTCACCCTCGATGCATCGTTCTCTCTTCCGGGAGCCTGGACCGTCATCTTCGGTCCCTCCGGGGCAGGGAAGACCACTCTCCTTCGCGTCCTCGCCGGCCTCAGCTGTCCCACTTCCGGCCGCATTCGGTTCGAGGGACGGACTCTGCTCGACACCGCCGCCAACATCGACGTTCCCGCGGGCAAGCGCTCCATCGGATTCGTCACCCAGCAGCCTGCCCTCTTTCCGCATCTCACCGCGCGCCAGAACATCGCCTTTGGGATTCAGCACCTCGATCGCGATCGGCGCACAGCTCGTGTCGATGAAATGCTGCAGCTTTTTGGAGCCGAATCGCTCGCCGATCAGCCGGCGCCGCAACTCTCCGGAGGCGAGCGCAAACGCGTCGCGCTCGCACGCGCCTTAGCGCCCGCTCCTGACTTGCTTTTGCTGGATGAGCCCCTGGCCGGTCTCGACGATACCTCGGCGCACGACATCCTCGCGCGGTTGCTCTCGCTCCAGGGCTCAGCTCAGGTCCGCATCGCCTATGTCTCGCACGACCTGGCCGAGATTTGGCGTCTTCCTGCCGAAGTGGTTTGCCTCGAATCCGGCTGCGTCACCGCCGTCGGCCCGCTGCAGCAGGTCCTCGCATCCCACAGAGACCGGCTACTCCAGCAGCTCCGCCCGCCCTCCTGAGCAAGTTTCCGAATTAGTCGCGATTCTCCTGCCGCTACAAGGATCTCGGACCCCAATCGAAGAACCTGTGGTTCGCATTGGCTGGCTACTGGCTACTGGCTACTGGCTATTGGCTGCTCCCTGCGTCGCCCACGCCCCCTGCAGGAACAACCACTGGTCCCGATGATCATCCGGCGCCGCATGCGAATCCGCGTCCAGATGCATCACCTGCCACCCATCATCGCCCTTGTACTGCGGCCACTTCGGCACATCGCCGCCGTTGGGATCGCCCGTGCGCGCGAAGTTCGTCCAGTAAGTCTGCATCAGATCGCTGAGTTGATGATCCTCCGGCTGCCACACGGCCTCCGGTCGCGAATCGAGTGTCCCGAAGACATACTCGATCTCATCGGAGTGGAACGCTCCGGATCCCGCAGGATGGTATTTGTCTGATGGCGAAGGGCGTTCGAAGTGATACCGATACGCGGCGCCGCCATCCGTCACCTGCGCATCCAGCCACTCCCACGTCGCGAAGGTCAGAAAACGCGCACCCATGTAGTCAATCGCCGAACGCACCGCTTCCGCATCCGTCGTCCCCGGATACACCTTCAGAAAGTCCGTCGCGCGATCTCCAAAATCTTTCTGTGCCATCTCCTGGAAACTCGCGACCGTCGGTGGCGCCGGCTGATTCACGGCCAGCGCGCTTGGCTCGTCCCGATTCCACCCCGCCAGCAGCGGCACATGCGCTTGTTTGTTCTCCTTAAAGATCTGCGGAACGCTTTCCGGCAGGAAATACCCATCGATATCAGGACGGTCGCCGCCCCGCACGCGCGGTGTGCCCGGAGCCGCGGCTGATGCCGCTGCGGCTGCAGTGGCCATCTTCTCCATCAGATCCTGCGCGCTCATCGCACGCAGCGCCTTCAGGTCCGACGTCCCAAACGTCGCCAGCGCCCAGGCCGGGTCGGCCTTCTCGCGCTCCGCGAGCGGAGCAAAGGAGAGTCCGCGGCCATTGAACGCCGCGCCGCTTTCGCCAATCGCTCGCTCGAACAATCCCTGCGCCAGCGGTGAAGCCATCTGCGCGCTCACCGAAAACGATCCCGCCGACTCTCCGAAAATCGTTACGTTCTTTGGATCCCCGCCAAACGCCGCGATATTCTTCTTCACCCACTCGAGCGCGGCCGTCTGATCCATCAATCCATAGTTGCCCGCGGCGTGTTGCGGCGACTCCGCCGCCAGATCAGGATGCGCGAAGAATCCGAACAATCCCAGCCGGTAATTCATCGACACGACCACTACGCCCTTGTGCGCGAGATACTGCCCATCCTGGCGCGGCTCCGACGCCGCTCCCGCCACAAACCCTCCGCCGTAGATCCACACCATCACCGGCAGCTTCGCATGCTTGTCTTTGGCTGGCGTCCACACGTTCAGATTCAGGCAATCCTCGCTCGGCCCCGGATCGCGAAAATGCATGTCATGGTAAATATCCGGCTGCATGCACCGCGAGCCGAAGTCCGTCGCCTCACGCTCTCCCGCCCACTTCGCCGCGGGTTGCGGCGGCTTCCAGCGCAGCGGCCCCACCGGCGGTGCTCCGTAAGGAATCCCCAAAAACATGCGAACCTGTCCGTCGTCGCTCTTCTTGCCGTGAACTTTGCCCTTATCGGTTTTGATCGTCAGGTCATCTGCCTTCGCTGCTGCTGCGAAGACCAGGCACAGGGAGCACAGCGCCGCACCCAGAAATTTCCCACGGACAAGCATCGGTCGCCTCCGCCGCCAAACCGCAGGGGTTTGGGCAGACGAACCAAAATACCAGAAGGCTAGCTTCTTCGTTCCGCCTGCAGCATGTCCTGGATGGTTTCTCTGCGTCGAATCAGCTGCGCTCTGCGCCCCCTCACCAGCACCTCTGCAGGACGCGGGCGCGAGTTGTAGTTCGACGCCAGCGACATGCCGTAGGCGCCGGCATCCAGAATCGCCACCAGGTCGCCCGGTCGCACCACAGGCATCTCGCGATCGCGCGCGAGAAAATCACCCGTCTCGCAAACAGGCCCCACTACATCGACGACCGCTTTTTTCCCGGATCGCGGCTTTACCACCGGCACGATCTCGTGATGCGCCTGATAAAGCGCCGGCCGAATCAGATCGTTCATCGCCGCATCGACAATCACAAAGGTCTTCGCGCCATTCTTCTTCACGTACAGCACCCGCGCCACCAATGCACCCGCCTGCGCTACCAGAAAACGCCCCGGCTCCAGCAGCAACGTCAGTCCCCCAGCCTTCTGCACGTGCGAAATCAGTGCCGCCGCATACTGCCGCACCTTTTCCGCCGCGTCGAACGCTTTATCCAGGTGATACTCCACACCCAGGCCGCCACCCAAATCGACGTACCGAATCGCATGCCCGTCCCGCCGCAGGTCTGCGATCAGCCGCACCACTCGCTCGGCGGCCGCCCCAAACGGATCAGCACTGCGAATCTGCGATCCGATATGAACGCTCACCCCAGCCGCCTCCAGATAGCTGCCGGCTTTCCGATACACAGCTCGCGCGCGCTGAATATCAATCCCGAACTTGTGCTCCCGCATCCCGGTGGAGATATAAGGATGCGTCTCCGCGAAGACGTCCGGATTCACCCGCAGAGCAAACCGCGCCTTCCGTCGCCGCCTCGCCGCCCGTTCAGCGAGCAACGTCAACTCTTCCTCGCTCTCCACGTTGAACATCAGAATGCCGGCACGCAGCGCCAGATCCATCTCCGCCGCCGTCTTCCCAACCCCGGAAAACACCACGCGCTCCGCCGCCGCGCGGTCCACCGTCAGCACCCGCTCCAACTCCCCGCCCGACACAACGT
This sequence comes from Acidobacteriaceae bacterium, assembly GCA_035545435.1. GTDB lineage: Bacteria > Acidobacteriota > Terriglobia > Terriglobales > Acidobacteriaceae > Palsa-343. Next base: position 4,591 of record DASZYN010000248.1, read on the forward strand.
CGAACCCGCAGCCCTTCTGCGCCAGCATCTTCAGGATCGCCAGCGCCGGATTCGCCTTCACCGCGAAGCACACCAGATGCGGAACCCCCGAGAACGCCTGAGCAAACAGTTCGAATCGTTCCAGAACGTGTCCGGCGGAATACACGTACAGCGGTGTCCCATACCGGCGCGCCAGCTGATCCATGCTGACGCCCTCAACGGACAAGACCTTTTCAGATTCGGAATAGAAGAACGAACGAGTAGGAATCCTGAGACCTCAACACAACCAATTTTCCCTGAGACTATCTGCCTTCCGCACTGGCGTAAAGCCGCGGCCCTGCCGCAACATCCCCTGACGAGAGCAGGGTAGCTTCACGGATGCTGATCGAGTTCGAACGTCAGTGTCGCGTCGCCCGTCGCCGCCATCACCAGTAACCGCGCCGCCAGTCCACTCCCGGAAAGCGGCGTCAACCGCACCAGGCCGTCAATGCCGGACGTTGCCTCCACAATCTGTTCACCCAGCACAGGTGCCGGCGGACATGTCCCCTGTACCGGACAAGGCTGGGTCCATCCAGTCAGCATTTCCGCAAAAGTCACATTCGCGCCTGCCAGTGGATGCCCGAAAGGATCCGTAACCCGGACCACCAGCGGCGCAAATGTCTGCCCCGCGGCGATGAATTGCGACGTCCCACTCCAGGGGGCAAGGACCGCCGTTTCCTTGTGTACTGGCGTCACGGTGAATGTGGCGCAGTTGTTGCTTCCTGCAAGACACGCGCTCGCGATGGCGTTGGCACTTGCAGAGAAAGGCCCAGCAGAGATCTGATTGCTGGCGATCCCGCTCGCATCGCTGACACTTTGCCCGTACGCAACGCTGATCCCGCTGTCAGGAGTCCAAACGACCGATTGCCCGGCCAGCGCACCACCGGCTCCATTGAGCACCAGCGCCTGCACCGGCCATTGCACGGTCGCCCCTAAAGTGACATACAGATTCGGCGTCAGTGCCGCAATGGCAGGCGGTGTCGTCCCCGAAAATTCGGCCGTCACGCTGCTCCCGTTCGCCAGCGAAGCCACCACTTGCGCCTGCGCCGCCGTCTTCGGAGTAACCAACAGCATCGCAACGCCATCCTCTCCGGTGATCACGTTGCACGAACTTTGTCCGCAACCCAGCGTGGCCGCCCCCTGGGTCACTGCGAATGTGACCGTGACCCCAGCCGCCGCAGTCTGGCTCGTAACGTTGATCGTTCGAACTGTGAACGGCTGAGGCACTCCAATCGGAACCATCCCCATCGGTGCTGTCATCAGCCCGATCGCGTCATCCGCCGCCGCGTCATAGCTCACGCCGCTGTTGATCGCCGCGATGCCCAACGTCTGCGGATCCTGCACCTGAATGATCGCGGTTCCCGTGGCCCCCCCGGATGCCGGAGCCGTCGCCACAATCGTTGTCGGCGTCACGTCGCTCACCGGCGCCGCGACTCCGTTGACCGTCACCGTCACGCCGCGACGAAAACCCATTCCCCGGATGAGCATCGGTCCGCCATCCGCTGGCAATCGCGCCGGTGTCACGCTGTCCGCATAAAGAACGCGTCCCCGATATACGTAATCGGGCCGTCCATCGCCCCGTCCATCGGCCAGGCCGATCCGCACCTCGCTGTCGGCGATGGTCAACACCGGCAGCGTCGTCAAACCCGCCTCATGGCCATTGAGGGGCTGCACGGTTCCCGTCACTGGCGCGCTCCCTGGCACATCGGTCCCATTCCATGCGCCAATCACCACCTGCGCTTTGTTCTCCGTGGGATTTCCGTCCCCGTCCAGAGCAACCGCCTCAACCGTAAACTCGCGCCCGCCCCGTGCCCACCACTCAAACCACGCAGAATGCGCATAGCCGGTGAATCGTCCAATCCATTCGCCGGTGACAGGAACCCTCGCCGGCGATCCCTCAGTTCCATCGTCGCCGCTCTCGGCCCAGCCCGCGTCTCCGATCACCACGTTCTGCGTCACACTCGAACCGGCGCTGAGCGTGCCTAACTGGATCACCGGCATCGTTCCGGAAGGGCTAACCTCGCCCGTGATG
>DASZYN010000249.1:0-17636 GCA_035545435.1 Acidobacteriaceae bacterium
TCGGTCGTCGCCAGAATCTCAATCGCCAGCAAAGCCGCATTTGCTGCGCCGGGTCGCCCAATCGCCAGCGTTCCCACAGGCACTCCCTTCGGCATCTGAACAATGGACAGCAGGGAATCGACGCCCTGCAGCATCGTCGCAGGAATCGGCACGCCCAGCACGGGCACCAGAGTCTTGGCCGCCAGCATGCCCGGCAGATGCGCCGCGCCGCCCGCTGCCGCAATAATGACCCGCAGGCCTCGTCCCTCCGCCTGCGATGCATATTCAAACAGCAAATTGGGCGTACGGTGGGCTGACACGACCCGCGCTTCGTGCGGAACCGCAAACTCGCGCAGAATTTCGACAGCCGGCGCAAGCGTCTCGTAGTCGCTCTTCGAGCCCATCACAACGCCGACCAGAGGCTTCTCTCTCATCGAGGTCGATTCTAGAGCATCCTCCCGCGCGGATCCCAGGCGCGTCACTTTCGCCGCAGAAAGTCCACTACGAACTGAATGAGCGTGACCAGCCCGCCGATGGCAATGGCGAACCCTCTCGCACTCTGAAATCTCTCTTCGTGCTGGGTCACCCGTTGCTCAATGACGCCGATGCGCCCCGAATTGCCATCGCCGACCAGCGTGACCATCTGGTTCTTCAGAACCGAGAGATCGGCCAGCACCTGTGCCTCAAAATCTGTCATAGTTCCTTTCCATCCGTTTCCGTTGGCGCCTGCCACGCTATGGACGGAAGCGACGCCTGTTAGCAGCGACACTGCGAAATGTCATGAATGCGTCAGTGGCAGATTCACGAAGACGGCGCTCGAAAAACGCGAATAGTTCGGCGTCGCCGATCCGTCGTACATGCGAATGTAGTACCGCTCCATCGCGCCCTGCCTCGGAATGATGAAGTTCGGCACCGGCGAACGCAGAACCAGATCCGGCCCAGAGCCCGCTGCGAATGACCAGTCCCGGCGGCGCACCTCGAAACCTCCGCCGGCTGGCGGCGTGACGCCCGTGTCGATCTGAATTGCGCTTCCCGTAATCGAGGTGACCGCAAGCGAAATCAGATTTGCCAGCGGTGTTGCAGCCTCCGGCTGCCGCACCAGCCATGCGTCCGCCGGCAGGGTGGACGATGTCTGAATCGAAATCTCTTCCGCCCAGTCATTTGCGAACGAAATGGCATACTTCGTCCGCACCGGCGCGCCGCTCAGCATCTCGATCTGCACTTCGCGAACGACCAAACTCGTGCTGAGCCCGGCAGAGGGAGATGTAATCGCGAGTTGATCTCCAGGCCATACATCGCCCTGTTCGTCCGCATTCCACTCGCTGTACGTCCCCTTCCACGCGGCTGCACGATCGGTCGAGACCGCCAGAATCGCGGCGGCGGCGTTCTCGCAGTCGGCGGAGCTGCGTGGAGCCGGCCGGGTCACGGTTCCTGCCCAGCACGCGGTTCCCGGCAGCGTGCCCCCATTGCTTTCCGCATCGATACTGCTCGCATTCGCCAGACGCGCAACCGAACGCCGGCTCGTCCGGTAAGACACCGCAATCACATCCCCCGTTTGTGGGGTACTCAGCGGATAAAACTGCAGCATTCCGTCGCCGTTAATCGTGCAATCGGCGCCCTGCGCCGGCGTCCCGATCCTGCGAACCACCGGTGTACCGTTTGCCGATGTCGTGGTAACCCACACCGGTCCTTGCCTCTCCACGCTCACGTCGCCGAGGCTGCACTGCAAATACCCTGCAACCAGCGGAGCATACAGACACCAGGGCGCGGGAGGGGAAGTGAATTCGCCGGAGTAAAGCACCACCGGCGTGCTCGCGATACCGTTCGTCGTGTCCTGGACTTCGAAGATGATGTTCGCCGCGGCGTCCAGCAGATCCGCGCCAAATCTCTCCAGGCCGCTGTCGGGGGCAACGCTATAGTAAGCTTGCAACGCCCGCTGCACTTCGCTCGAAGAGAATCGTAACCGCAGCGTGTACAAATGGCCCGCGACCGCCGTAAACGTACTCCCCGCAATCGCGCCGTTCACCAGCGGAGAGATCGTCGTCGCTGCATTCGCCTGCCCGATGAGAAACCCCGCGATACAGCTAATCACCGTAGCTTGCCCAGCGGTAAAAAAGCCGTTCACGATGCCGGAGGTATTCGCTCCGAACTGCACGCCGCCGGCCTCCGCCACGAATCCGCCTCCCATCTCCAGACTGGAGATCGCGGAGACCACGGTCGCACCGATGCTGCTGCCTCCTCCTCCACAGGTCAAACCGGCAGAAGTCAGCGCGAGCGAGGCGCCGGGATCGTCGACATTCCAGATCCTTGTGTCGATCGTGGATCCCTGAAAATTGTCTGTCAGCGGCTTCGACTTCGACGCCGCCGGCATCCAGGGTCTTTCGCTCAAATTGAACAGGACGCTTGTCCCATCGGCCTGAAAGAACTCGGTCACATAAACACAGGGCTCGATTTCGCCGCACACCGTTACGTCGTTCGCCAGCGCTCTCACTCTGGACATCGCAAGACCGCGGAGTGAGAGTGTGCCGTCCGACTCGCTCAGCGAATGCGTGATGCTGCCCACAGGCAGGAGAGTCAGCGCTCCATTGATCAGCCGATACGCACTGCGAACCGACGCCGCCAGCTCCCCCGCGTTTTCGGACCAGGTGCCGCTCTCCGTGGGCTGAAACTGCGAAACGTTCAGGTTTGATTGCGAGAGGTCGAAGCTAATCTTCCCAAACTGGACAGCCGCGAGCAGCGCCTGCAGAGCCTCTCCGCTGGAGGCTCCGCAAATTGTTGCCAGCCCCGGAAGAGCTTGCTGGTTCAGCAGAATCTCATCGCTGATCGCAGAAATCGCGGCCTGCCATACAAACCCCTCCGTCCCCCGGCCGACGAATTCCATTGCCGGTTCCGTGACGATGTAGCCCGTGAAAAGCAGCGTCCCATCGTCATTCGCCACGATCATGCGTGCATGGCGCACAGGCGTCACCAGGCCATGCGCGGGAAAAAGGCTGACGACACAGGTCGAAGGCTGGTTGAGCCGCCGCACGATTCGAAACGGCTGCTCGGCGACGATTGCAGCGGTGTAGTCGATTGGGCCGTTGCCATCATGATTGTCGATTGTGAGTTTCAATCCTGGCCTCCGTGTCAGATCAGCGTTGCGGGACTGGGAAGGAAGGTGCGGAAGCAAACGACCTGCTCGCCGTCATTCGCGTCGGTCACCGGCAGGGCGCGAAATGTCGCGCTCAGAGCAACGCGTTCCAGCGGTGGTGCCAGCGTCGTTGCCGCCTCCGCCGCCCCCGCCATCGTCTGCAGCCGCGGATAGTGGAAAAGAATGCGCTCACCCTGCTCACCATCAATGACGAAAAGCGCTGACCATTCCTGAAAGAAACTGCCCCCTTCGCGATCGACAAAACCGGAAATCGGCTGCACACGCATCGTCGCTGTTGGCGCGCCCGCGATCAGCGGCTGTGCCAGCTGGAGCCCGGCCGAAGTGCTCGACGCAACCCGCGTGACGTTGAACGACACGCGCCGAATGTAGTCAGCATCGTTGTTCACCCCCGCGGCGCTGGCTACATAGGCAGCGAAGACACCGCTCCCTACGAATCCAATTTGTCCCGCATAGTCGTCATCGACCGTGATCAGCGAGCCCGCGGCGAACTGCGCCGCATCGGAAGCCGCCATTGCCAGGAACGTTGGTGTCGAGCCCGCCATCAGATTCACCGGCAGAAGGCCCTTACTGCCGGATCCGTTCGCGACACTCCCTGGTGCAGGCACAATCAGATTCATGTGCTGCGATCCTGCGGCCAGAGCCATCGAGAGTTTGCTCCATGCTTTGAATCGCAATGACACGGTTGCATCGACCGTCTCACGCACCTGAAACTGTGTAGCGGCGGGACTGCCCGTGGCCAGGCCCGCGTACTTGCTCGTGGATTTGCGCGAAAAATCTTCAATCCATCCCAGATCGATCCACGGTGCCGGTGGCGCATTCGTCGCAAACCGGCCGTTCACCGATGGATCGAAAACCGTCGGCAGTCGATGCACCCGATCCACCGGAGCAAAAAAGGCCCGTACCGATCGTCCCATCGGTGGCAGTGCCGGCAACGGAGTTGTGGTTTGCGTGCTCATTGTTCCCCCTGCTCCTGAAAGGCGAAAACCGTGACCTTCACCGTTCGGCTTAAGCAATCGCGCTGCGTCACCGCAGGCCCGAATTCAGGTTCGGACCAGAACACCATCGTCTCCATCCCCACCGCCGGAGTTGTCGTGTAGTTCATCTTTTGTGCCGAGTACGGATACAAAAGCTGCAGCACCTCGTAATCCATCTCTTCCAGTGCCCGCCCTCGATCAAGTCCGGCCCTGGCCTGTGTGCCGGCGGTGCTGTACTGGATCTCGCACGTCATCTGCGCCAGGATGGCGGGCAGCTGCAAGTCGGCCCGCATTTCCGTCCAGTTCAGCGCGAAGGTGTCGAGAAACGGTTGCTGGGCGGGAGCTTCGGCCTCGGTCACCAGGATGCCCGGTCGCGTCACCGCTCGCAGAGTCATCGTGCGTGCCGGATTCATACTCGCCAGCCGGCTGCGCAGCGCGATATAGAACGTATCTTTTGCGTTTTGCATCATTCGTCACTCACTCGGTTACGTTTTCCCGGTTTTAAGACTGTCGTTGTGCTTTCCAGGGGCCGCCGGAATCACATCGGCCACTCGCCGCTCGCTTCCTGTAACAGCAGTCGATACAAATAAGCCTGCCCCTGATGTTCCGACGCCGATATCGCCTCGATCAGAAACCCTTTGCCCGCAATCACAACGCCGCTGGCCATCGCGAACAGCGCCTGCGCGGAACTCAGCTGCAGCTGTGTCACCTGCGCGGCCACCGCATCGGCGGAAATCAGCAGTTCATACTTCGTCCGCTGGCCATCCTGCAGGGCCTCGCGTTCTTTGCGAAAGACCACCGGCGCGAGCGGCAGGGAGAGAAAGCCGGGCGCGTTCAGTCCAATCTGTCCGGCATCCGTGGAATCTCCCATCAGCGGCGGCATCTGCAGGCAGGCCGTCGTTCCTCCGCCGGTGCGCAGCATCGCCGTCGCCAGCCGGCGTGCGAAACCACTGGAATTCTGTACGCTTCGGTCTGCCATGGCTTATCCCACCTTCACCGAGACCCACGGCCGAAGCAGTGCCTGCACCGTCGCGTCTATCAGCGACCCCGAAAAATACTGCAGCTGCAGCGTGTCCACCCTCGAGGACTTCACGTTCAGCCCCGGTGTCGCCTGGGCATTCTTCACGATCTGTGCGCAGGCGCACTTTACCGGGCTGGGCAGAGATGCCAGCCCCGCGGTGTAGGTCGCTTCGATCTCGTTGTAGGACAGACCCAGCAGGTTGAGCGGAAGGGTCAGTTCACCGGTCTCCGCCACGAAATCCACGCTGGCTGGGTCCACCGCCGTCCATGCTCCGGGCAGCGAGAAAGCCCACAGGGCTTCTTCCAGCTGCGGATACGCCATCTCCCCGCGTCGCGGTCTCGCGTATCGTGCCTGAATCGAAACGAAGGTCTGCGTTGCCTGGGCCAGCGGCGCCAACGGCAAATACGTCAGCCGCGCGCTCTGCGAGCCCTCCACAATACGCAGCCGCTCGGTATATTGCGTTACGCTCAGGCTGGCGCGGCGGCAGTGGGCGTCCATCAGCGAAGAAGCCGCAGTGATCCAGTCGTCGGTGACGTCGGACGCCAGCCCGTACGTCTGATATTCGGTTGGCTGCAGATAGCACGCCATGAATTCTCCTTACTGAAGCAGGTTCAAAAACAACCCGGCCAAAAAGAGAAAGGCCGGCCGGTGTCCTGCGAGCGCAGGTTTTCGCTCGCCGGATGCCCGGTTCCGGCCCTTCACATCGAAGCCCGCTCGCAGCGCGGTCTTCGCAACACGACTACCGGTCGACCAGCACTTGATAGTGGGCGTAGCTGGCGCCTTTCACGACCGGCGCGCCGAACTTCACCACCACATGCTGCGAAGCCAGAGATCCCGGCGTTCCCAATTGGAAGACGCGCGGGTTGGGATCGCTCAGCCAGTGGTACTCGATCAGGTCCTCGGTCACGATGTAAGCCGGCAACACCGCGCTCCCCGAACCTGGCGTGCCCGTGTAAGCCAGCGACCATTCCGGGATCAGCGGCAGCTCGCCGGCCTGCGTGGTCAGCATCTTCACCGTGAAGCCCGCCGCGATCTCTTTGGTGTTCAGGATCACGTTGAACTCCGACTTCATCTCGCGATCGATCAGATCCAGCAGAACCGGATTCGCGTAGATGGCCGTCGGCCGCACCGCATAGCTGGTGTTTGCGCACATCTGCGCGATTGTGGACTTCAGCCCGTCGGTGATGCTCGCGCTCGTGCCGATCGTCGTGGTGTTGCCGCCCGCTGCGATCTGCCCCGCGACGCCGAAATACTGCATCGTGGTGGGCGCGCTCAGCGAAGTGTCGTTGCCGTTCCACAAAGACACATCGTGCGCCAGCATCACGCCCTCGATCGTGTCGACCAGGTCCTTGGCCTGCAGATAGGCGAACTGCTTTTGCTGCGCGCCCAGCTCCATGTCAAACAGGTTGTAGTTCAGCTGCGCCACGATGGCTTTCAGGGGCACGCTGCGCTCCACACGCGTCGGCGTCACCACCGGAGCGACAATGTTGCGCGGATCGACGAAGCCGGCGGTCGAAGGATTCGGAATCGCCGTCTGCTCGAAGTAGCGTGACGGATGACCCGTAGCCGGCACCTGCTTAATCCGCTGGCCGAAGAGATTGCGGCGGCGAACGATGTCGGTGATCTCCGTCTGGTAAAGAGGAACTTCAACCGCGCCGGGCCCGATGTAGTCCGCCGCCGCGTGAATGTCGAGGAAATTGGCTGTCATAGCATCCTTTCGTTGAAAAAATCGTTGGCAACAAAAAAGCCGGCGCTCGCGCCGGCCGCCCATCTGTTCAGCGTCGATCGCCTTAGCTCACGACTCCTGCGCGCAGCAGCTGCGCCTTCACCGCAATGCGCTGTTCGAGGCTCAGCCCATGCAGCGCCGCATCCAGCGCACCCGCTTCCAGGGAATCGAGTGAAGAGATCCCCTGCTTGGCCAGGAGCTGTGCCGTCGATGCGGAAACGGTTTTGCGCCCCGACTTCGGCGCCTCTGCCCGTGCCTCCATCTGCGCGCGCAGTTCGGTAATCGTCTGCTCGGCCGCTTCCAGCTTCTTTTGCAGCTCCGCCTCACGGCTGGTTTCCACGGCGGCGACGATCTTTCGCACTTCGCCCGTCCGCTCGCTTTCCTGCTGCTCGATCAGCGCCGCTGCTCGCTCAAAGAGTGCCGCTGCCGCCTCCAGGCGCGCCTCCATCCGCTCCATGCTGTCGGTCAGCGCGACCATGTTTTCGCCTGCCTGTGCTTCCATGTTTCTTCCTTTCCTGTTGTTCTCACCGGACGGGCCGGACCGGCCGCCTCCGGAATACGTCGGTTTGTGCCCGCGTGGACGCGCTCGCGGAGCGCCGAACGGGCGATGATGGAGCGGCAGCTGCGCGCCGCCAGCTCAAATGAGGTGTTGCGGTAAGCCGCCTTCTCCCGCAGCAGGATCGCCGCGCCCGTGAACGTTGCGCGTGTCAGCGTCCAGATCTCCGCACGCATGTCCTCCACGTGTGCATCGGCAAGCTCCCATGACATTCCCATCGCGCCCGGCAGACACTCGTGCATCTGCCGCTCGACCTCGGGAAAGTCCTTCGCGAACAGATAGCCCGCCACCCGCAGGCGCGATCCGTCCACGTCGGCGTGCGTGATGATGCCGCACTTCCGCCGTGAATCGTGTCCGTCCCACGAAGGCACGTAGTCAACCGCCATCCCCAGCAGCGACGGCAGCGCGGACAGCGCCGCTCCCCGTGTGAGAATGACGCGATGTCCTCGCGCTCCCGAAGGCGGTTTTGTGCTCGGCTCATCCACCAGCGTCAAAACTCCACTGAAGGGTGCGCGATTCGGATGACCCGCCACCTCCGGCAGAGTCACCGCCATGGCTTCCAGTTTCATGATGTCTCCCGTCATCCCTGCATTTCCTGATCTGTAATCGTGGTTGTGACGTTTTCCTCCTTTTCCGTTCCCTGCACGGTGGACCCGCCGCCCTGCGACGTCGTACCGTTTCCCGCCAGTCCGCTTTCCGCGGCCATCGGTCCCAGCCCGCGCATCGCCCGCACTTCGTTGACGGTCAGCACGCCGGCCGCCAGCAGCGCGGTCTGCATCTGCACCTCCTGCATCTCGTCGCTCGTCTCCAGATCGTTGAAGACGAATTCGAACTCCGGCCAGCCCAGCCGCTTGGCAAACAGATCCCGCGTCAGGTGCTCCGCCACCAGCCGTGCCAGCGGCACGATGGCGCTGTGGAAGGCTTCCTCCGTCAACTCCGACGCTGTCGACCGATTTACATCCTGCTCCAGCCCCAGCAGCAGAGGCGGCAGCGAGAACGCGTTCGCGATCATCCGGATCAGGAACTCCTGCCAGCTCAGGCGCAGATCGGCATCCGTGCCCGCGGCAAAGCGCAGTACCTCCGGCTTCTGCTCCGTACTCAGCAGCGGCACGCGCCCGGTGCCCTCGATCTCGTCCTGCCACCACCGAATCAGCCGCTCATGCTGCACTGGCGTCGTCTCGTTCAGCCACAGGGCGTACTGCACCACCGCATTGCTGGCCAGCTTGCCGGCATACCGATGCGCACTCAGAAACGAGTTCACCGTCTCGAACGCCACCTCCAGCGGTCCCAGCCCAAACGGCGTATAGCTGCGCGGATTCATCCGCACATAGATGAGCTGGTTGTCTCTGAGCGGGATCACCGCGTCCGTTCCCAGCCGCCCGGTCGCCTGCGCAAAACGCACCGATTCCGCGCTCCCATCCCACTTCGGATCGATGCGAATCGTCGCTCCATCCACCGCCCACAGTTCGAACGGCTGGTTCTCGTCTCCGGTCAACTCCATCTCGATCGCGCCGAAACCGCCCACCAGCGCATCCTCAATGGTCTGTTCCAGCAGCGTCCGGAATGAGTCCGATGGATTCGGAAATTCAAGCGAACGCCGCAGGATCCGCGCTCTCTCCGCTGACCCCGCTTCGCGCCCCGGCTCGCAATCGCGCTTCAGCCGCACCTGCCAGTCCATGGCCGCCACGCGGTCCTTAATCAGGTTGATCGCCCGCCGCACCACCGGCGTCTCCGCAAACTTCCGCAGATTGGCCGGCGTCGGCTTGGGCAGCGCCTTTGCCGGGAAGGAATACGGGGCCAAAACCGACGGCAACGCCACCGTCTTTCGCTGCGCCGTTTCCTCCCTGCGTCCGGCCCCCAGCAGCGCCATCGCGTGTTTCCATTGCTCTCTGATCCTCACGTCGTCTTTGCTCCTTCCCTTCATTTCCCAAATGAAAAGGGCATGGCGTTTTGCCATGCCCCTGCGAGACTTCCGCGCCCTGAGCTCTGTGCTCTGAGCCCTGTTCTTAAACCCGCAACTCCCTCTTCGCAGTCTCCGCCACGCGCTCCAGATCATTCACCGTGAGCACGCGAATCTGTTGCGCCTCCATCGTCTCCACGCCGAACCGATACTGCTCCACCTCATCATCCCCGGTCACTACGTCTCCATGACCGTTCCGCAGCGGCTCCACAATCGCCGTCAGCTCCAGCTCCGCGTTCTCCACCCGGGCCACGCCCGTTCGCAACGCCGGCACGCTGAAGGCCAGCACCTTGGCCAGCTCCACATCGCCGAGCAGCGACACGGCATGGAACATCCGCACCGTTCCGTTGGGCCGGTAGCCGCAGTCGATCTTCAGCGGGTCGCCCGGCCGCGTGTACGCCGAGGCCGCAATCCGCTTCCGCATCAGATCCCATACTTGTGCATGCTCAAAGTGCGTCCGCATGCTTTTCGCGATCGCCTGCCTTCCGCTCAGCGTCTGTCGCGCCCTCAGCTTTCGCGGCTCAACGTACAGCTGCATCAGCTGGTCCATCTCCGCCGCCACATTCTCCGCCAAACATGCCTTCGCCTCCGTCATCTGGATCTGATGGGAGAACGAATCCTCGATCGTTTTCATCAGCGGCGCGGCATCTGCACTCAGACGCTGCCGCATCTCCGCTTCCATCGCCTCCAGCATGGCGATATCGGCATCCGCATCCACGCAGCGCACCCGCGTCCAATCCCGGGTGAAGCGCACCGCCACCGTCTCCGGCCGGGCCGCTTCCCGTAACATCACTCCGATGTTCACGAACTCGTTCTTCACCGGATCCGGCACATACCGGATCAGCGAGAACTGGCATGCCATCCGTGGCTCGCGCCCATCACCCTTGCCGAACTGATCCGCCGCCGCCATCCCCGCCTTCGCCCTCCATCCCTCTTTCCAGCCGCCCTCCATCCCCGTACTCGCGCTACTTCCGCCCGGCACGCAGGGGACTCGCGAGCCTCACATCACCCTTCCAGAAACGATATCGTCCGTCGCAGGCCCCCTGAACGGCCCCTCTCTCACCCCCACCGCCCTCCGGTTCCATTTCGGAAACGGCCCTCGCGACGACTCCCGAAATTCCACGATCCGATCCCGCACCTCCGATCGCCGCGCGATCAGCTTTTCCACCAGCCGCTCCAGCACCTCTCCCTCGTTGTCGTACCACTCCGGCGGCACCGCCTCCGCAATCTCCCAGATCCGCTGTGCCTCGACCTCCTCCAGATGCGTCAGCCAGGGCTCAAAACTCTCCCAGCCCGTCACGTCGCGATACACCGCATTCCTGGCATAGACCCCGCGCAGGGGAGCATCCTCGAATCGCCACTCCGCCGCATTAAAGCAGAACCCCTGATCGATAAACGTCGCGCTGTACCGCTTCTCCCGGCCCTTGCGATAGAACAGTGCCTGCCGGCCGTTGGCATTGCAGGTCCACTTATCCAGTACCAGCGCGCCCGCGAATTCCCTCAGGTTCTTCACCTCCATCAGCTGATCCTCCGGCAGGTAGTCCGCCACATGGCCGGGCATCAGGCCTCCCACCATTTGCGAGCCGAATTGCAGTCCGGGCGCGCAGCGCTCTTTCCGGTGCCCCAGATCCATTTCCAGTTCGCTCGTCTGCTCGATCAGCCACGGCGTCACCTCCACCACATCGCAGTGCGGCACAGTCAAGCCGATCAACGCCCCCAGCCGCGTCCCGAGCAGCTCGTTGGGCAGGACCCGCAGATGCTGGGGGTTGTTCTGAAACTTCACCACCCACGCGTTGCCATCCGCCCCCAGCATCAGGTGGCTTTGCGCCCCTCCCCGCATCTTCCGGATCTGCTGAATCGCCAGGACCGTCACCGCTCCTCCGCGTAGCTCATGCTAATGCAATCTTCCGCCCGCCGAGCCGTTCCTCGCGAACCGCCAGCGCAATCGCCATCGCCATCACGCAGTCATCGTGTTCGCCGGAGCCCGCTTCGCTGCGTCCGTTGGCCTGCCGGATAAAGCCCCGGCACTGCAGCAGGAGCCGTTCGCTCCGGAAAGCCTCCGGCGTTTCCGCCAGCACGCTGCCCATCCGCGCAATCATCTGCATGCGCGACAAGGTCGACGTCAGGAAGCCCTCTCCATCCCGATCCCGGAACAGGCGCGGATACCGATGCACACTCCCCAGATAGGCGAGCACGCCGGAACCGTGGTTGTTGCGCTCTACCGCCAGCAGCGCCCCGTTGTACTCCCGTGCCAGGTCCGCCGCCGCCGCCGCGGTCTCGAGCGGAGGCAGATGCTCCTCCAGTTCGGCACACTGCAACCCCGTCTCCAGATCGATCACCTCCATCGCCGTATAGTCCCCCTCCGATCCGCCCCCCGCAGGATCCACCGCAACCACATAGTTCCGTCCCTTCTCCGGACGCATCCAGACACGCAGCGTCCCATTCCGCCGAATTTCCGCTGGAGCACTCACCTCAGCCAGGCGTTTGTGGATCGAGTCGAGATCGAACGCGCACTCGCCGCTGACGAGGAAGCATTCGTTGGCATCCTCGGCATACTCCTGCTTCGCCAGCCCGCGAAAGCTCTGGTGAAGCTGGCGCCGGTACCCAATCTTCTCGCGCGTCAGGCCATGCTCTTTCATCAGCTGCCGTTCCACCTCCGTGATCGTCGCCTCCTCTACGCTCTCCCCGGTATACGCATCCTCCACCCACCACGGAAAAAAATGCCGGACCGTCCCCGTCCTGTCCGCCTCCTGCCACTCCTTCCAGAAGCATCCGCACGCGCCGTTCGGCGTCGATTCCAGCGCCAGCTCTCCGTCCGGCGACAGCGTCGCCATCAGCCCGTACAGAATCTCCGCCGCGTCTCCCGGCCAGCGCGCCACTTCGGTGCAGTGCAGGTTGGTCAGAGTCAAACCCCGCCCGGCGTTCGGGTCGCCCGCCGTCTCCACCAGGTATTCACTGTCGATTCCCGGAAAGACGATTCGGCGTGCATTCTTCTGAGCCCCCTTCAGCACTCCACTCCGCAGCGGCTCCGGCAGTTGCTCGAAGAAGCGGTGCACGATGCGAAAGATCTGCTCGGCCGCCTCCTGCGTATGCGCCACCTGCACCGTCACGGTTCCCGGATGTGTGATCGTGCGCAGGAAAAACCTGCCGGCAATCCATGTCGTCACCCCCACCTGCCGTGCCTTGAGCACGATATTCCTCTTGCTCGCCCTGCCGTGATACAGCCGCTGTGCCTGGTTCGCGGCCAGGCCAACGGTTCGGCCCAGCCGGTTTCTGATTCGCAGGATCTTCTTCATGAGCTGCAGAGCCGCATCGCCGCTCTGATCCAGATCTCTCCCCAGGGCGAGAAGCTCCTCCCTCGTGCCCACCAATTGGCAATCCATGGCTGGTCCGCTTCACTGATTCATCGCGTATTCCATGGTCAGCTGCGCCGATCCCGCATTCGTCGTGCACCCCACGCCGGCCGTCTGCACTCCCATGGAGAGGTTGTGCCCCGACGCAATCGAAACCCCGCTCACCGCGTTCCGATAGCTGTACGTGCCCGCCGCCAGCGTCACCGTCTTCAGCCATGTCGAGGCCGTGCTGTCATAAACGCCGATCACCGGATATGTGCTGCATCCGGCCGGCGCCGTGCCCACCGCAATGTCGAGCCGGGTCATGCTGACCGCCGCGCTGGGGGACCAGATCGCTCCCAGAGAGTTATTCGCCGACGTGCCGAAGCTCCCCCCGAAGTATCCGTACCAGGTCGAGCGCCAGGCCTGCGCGCAGTTCGCATTTCCATTCGCCGCGATCCCCGTCGCGTAGGACCCTGCCGGACATTGCGACGGCGTGGCGGCCAAAGCGCTTGCCGTGGCCGCATTCGTCGTCGCCGCCGCAATATTTTCAATGCTGTAGTAGTTCGAATCCGGCCCGCACGCCAGCGTCAGGCCGCCGGGCGCCGAGAGCGAGTACGTTCCAGCGCTCGTTCCCAGCACGTTGATCGTTTGCCCGCTCGTCGTCATCAGCTGGACTGCGTTGCCGCTCGAGTCCGTCTTGACGATCGTGAACTCCATCCCCGTGGGCCGCAAACCGTCCGGCATGGCCGTGTAGCAACTGGGCAGTGTCAGTGTGAACCCGCCTGCCGTCGCATTGGCCAAAACCACATGATTGGCCTTGCTCAGCGTTGTCGAGGCAGTTGCGAACACCGTGCCGGTTTGCAGACCGCTGACGCGTGCCGCCCCATCCGCCATCACCGCGAAGTTCGAAGCCTGCCCGCTGAACCCGCTGTAAAACGTATCGCCCTGCCCTCCCGCGAAGCTTTCTACCTCCACGCCACCCTGGCCGGCCTGGCTGCTCAGCGGGGTTACAAAAACCTTCGGCGTGACTCCCGTCTGTCCGGCGCCGTAGTTGGTATTCGAAGAATTATTCCCCGCCGTATCGAAGGCCGTCTGTCGCGCAGAAACCCGCTGCTGCACGTATTGCCCGCAACCCGCCAAATTGCTGACCGACGAGTAGGAGGGCGCACTTCCATTCGCGCCCATGTAGCTGATCCAGACGCCTGACGACCCGGCCGGTGAACCCGGAATCCCCGCCGTGTTGCTCATATTCAGGCAATCCACATTGGAAATCACCAGATTGGAGCTGACCGTCGCTTCCACCGCCGCAAACGTCGCGTTCGGAAAGCTCGTCGTCTCCGGCCACTGGATGTGGCCGCCGTTGATCTGCACTCCATTCGCCTTCAGATCGAACGCCGCAATCGCCGGCGAATCCATGTAGGTGTTGAAGTACATGTTGCCGCCCGATCCCGCGTCCACCACCTCATAGTTCGTCGCCCACGACGCGTCCGCCGCGCTCGCATTCGTCTCCGCGTTGTTGCACGGCGCCGTCGTGCACGTGTACGGATATCCGAACCCGTGGATTAGCTCGAACGTTGTGCCGCTCCCGGCATTGTAGACAGCCGCCTGTTTCGCATTGCGCACCATCAGGTTCTCTACGAAACTGTCCAGCACCGTGCTCTGCAGATTCAAACCATAGTTGGGACGCGTGGCCGGCGTAAACGTCGATGCCGAATAACTCAGCGTGACGTTGCGCATTTCGAAGTTAGCCTGATGCGTTCCGCTTGCCTCTCCAAGATAGACAGCATCCTGCGTCGTGTCGTTGATCGTAACGTCGTCGATATACAGGCCGCGGAACCACTGCAGGTTGAAGGCATGGTTCGCGTTTTTATTCGCCAGAATCAGCAGATTCCTGAACGTGCAGCTCTGCGCCTGGCTTCCTGCCGTGTTCTGCAGGCTGAAGAGGTCTCCTCCCAGGCTCGAGGGCACGCTGATCACCGTCGATGCGTTCCCGTTATTCGCGGTGATCGTCGGAGCCGCGCTGCCGATCAGGCTCACGCACGCACCATTGCTCGGCTCGGCCAGCGGCGCTGTCACCGCAAAGGTTCCCGGTCCCAGCCGAACCGTCTGATTCTGCCCGCTTGTATTCGCCTGGCTCAGCGCGGCGGCCCATGCCGCATTCAGCGTGCTGTAGGTCGTCCCATCGACGGTGAATTCCCCGTTGATCGTGGCCCCTGTCACTCCCCCCTGCGCGCGCACCGCGCCGGGCAGCGAAAGATTGCCGGACGTGTCCAGCTTCGAGGTCTTCCCATTGCAGCTGACTGAGAATCCGCCGCTCGCATTGCCGGCCAGGGTCTCTGTGCAATACGCGCCCGAGCCGCCAAAACTCGTCGCGCCGGCCGTCAGCGACCAGGTTGTCGTCGGAATGCTGTACTGAAGAACGTCTTCCCCGTATCCGTTAGTATTCGCGTTCTCAGCCAGCAGCATGCTATAGGGCTGCGCCCATTTCGAGCAGACGTTGATGTTATTCACATAGTCAAAGCATCCCACCACCAGCGCCCCTGTGAGACCGCTCGTGCTGTAAGGGGGCATCTTCATCCAGAAGCCGTTGCGCCACGATCCGCTCATCGTGTAGCCATACGGCGTCCCCATCATTCCCTGCCCCGCGACCCACGGCGTCGCTCCGGCCGGATAATTCCCATAAAGTGTCGGCTGGTTGGTGTTCATCATCCATGCGCCGTAATGATTGGATCCAAAGGCGCCGCCGATCGCCGAGGTCCATGTGGAAGTGACGCCGCCGCCGGGTTGATAAACGAAGTTATGTTCCAGCACCCCGTTGAGCAGCATCGCGTAATGATGTTCCTGCTCGATCGTGTCTCCAGCCTGAAAACGCGAGAGGGCGCCCCCCGCTTCGAGGGCGATCGAACTGCCGTCCACACCGCCGGTGTTGGGGTTCCACACGTTTACCGCGCGCGCCATTGGGAATACCGTATATGGGTTATAGGGCGTTACATTCACTGAAACCGAGGTCAGATTTGCTCCTGGATTGATCACCGCACAACTGCTCAGCGAGCCGCCCGTCCCTGTGCCGGTAATTTCCAGGATGGGTGGTGTCCCTCCATTGTTGACCGTGTAGGCCAGCTGCGGCGGGGTTAGCAGATATCCCAGTCCCATCCAGCTCCCGTACCCCGACCCTCCGCTGGCCGAGCAAGACGTGACCTGCCCCCCGCTCACCGCCGCCGTTACCGTCCCGCCGCTTCCCATCTGGCCGTAGCCGCGCGTGGCAAAACCCGCGCGGCTTCCCGTAACCATCGTCGCCACATTTCCCGGCGCGTTGTACATGATGGGATAAGTTGGGCAGATATTGTTAACCGGCGCTGCATCGACCGCCGTCATACCCTGCATATTGCCCGGTCCCACGCAGTCGATATTCATGCGGAAACCCATGCCCGTCATCCCGCCCTGGGCAATGGTCGACCCATTCCACTGCGTCTGCTGCACCACGGCCAGCGTCACCGTATTCGCATTGGTATCGACCGCTGTTACGTTGGAACATTGCCAGTTCACTCCGCTCGGATCAAAGACGCACGCCGTCTGCCCGGCGACGAAACCCGCAGCGCTGCTGACGTGAGCCACGTAGTTGGTCGCCGGGAACGTGTTTTTCCTGTTATCTGGATTTGTAATCGGTTGCGTCAGCGTGCTGTGCGCATTCGAAACGCCGTACTGCGCATCCCAGTTCGCGCTGGACGATGCCGTCACAACATTGGCGGCGATCGTGGCGATATATCCCGTCGAGTAGCCCCGCGTGATGTCGACGACCGGTAGTTCATCGCCCAAAGTGCCGATGAATCCCTGCGTCTGCGTTGCATTCACTACCGTGCACGGTGCTGTGCACAGCGAAGTCGAATGGCTGGAATCGTTGCTTGCCACCGGCGTGATGGAGTTCACCCTGCCCTGCCAGACATCCGGTGCCTCCATGTGCGCAAAACGCTCTTCGTTCCCCTCGTTGTCTCCCGCTGAGATTCCCCCGCGCGACACATCCCAGTCATACAGGCCGATATGGTCGCCATTCGAATTCGCCAACAGATAATTGGCAACCGAGTTCGTCGTGGCGGGTGCGAACGTCGTCGTCACCACCTGCAGCCCCGTGTTGTTCGTCTGACCCGAACCGTTCGGGATTCCGGCAGAGAAGTTTCTCGTTCCGAAATAGTTCGCCTTGTTCACCGCCAGTCCGGGAGCTGTCCAGCCGGTCATCGCATCCGTGGGGTGATTCGTCTGCATCACCGTAAAAGAAGGGCCCACCTCCGTCCACCCTGTGGCCCCTTGTGCCCAATAGGGTGGAACCTTCGGAACGCACATCACCTGGGGCGCCCCCAGCCGGTCATCGACCACACACGTGCCGTTCGGCACCGACGCCGGCGGCCCTGTATAAATCGTCCGCCCCGCGATCCACTGAAGATATCCACCCCACGGCGGCGTTTCGTTCAGCGCATAAGTCGAGGGAGCCAGAACCTGGCAGGCATACGGATAAGTCGCACACTCCGACAGGGACATAGCGATCCCATCATTCTTGCCAGCTCCCGATTGCCACTGGTCGGCGTACAGATGACCCTCAATCTGCTTCGCGTTCAGCGGTCCAGCCACTGTGCCCCCTGAAAGTGGCAGCTGAGCCGCAGCGAGCTGATCCGCATAGTGCTTCGTCGCCGCCTGGTTAGCCGCCGATGGATCTCCATTGAGATTCAGAGGTCCACTCATCGTCCCGCCCGCCACCGGCAGCCACGAGCCATTCAGCGATGCGATCGCGCTGTCGAGATACGTTTTCGAAAGTGGCTGCACCGCAACCGTCGAGGGCTGCAGCTGGGCCCGCACCGCTGCAATCGAAGCATTCCCCGCCGACGGAACCACCCAGTATTCCTGGTTCACCGTTCCGTCGTTCAGATGGTACACAGCCGTGT
>DASZYN010000250.1:0-2039 GCA_035545435.1 Acidobacteriaceae bacterium
GCAGGTGGCGAACTGCACGCGTCCCTACTGGGCCGCGTGGTATACGCAGAACGGGGGAACGTGCGATTCTTCCGCGACCCAGGGAAAGAGTGGACCGACACCGCCGTACAGCGTGATCCAGAGCGACGTGAACGACGGGGCGGGATATTACGAGGCGCTGGATGTGAACCTGAGCCACCACGCGCACAACGGATCGGCGATGCTGGCCAGCTACACGTGGTCGCATGCGATCGATACGGTCGATCCGGATATCCCGGGGCAGAATCCGAACGATCCGCGGCTGGTTGGCGAGGCGGAGATGGGGAATGCGATCTTCGATCAGCGGAACCGGCTGGTACTGAGCGGTGTGTATGCAGCGCCGTGGGGATTCACGATGGGCGGCATCGCGACGATGGGCGGAGGGCTGCCGTACAACTACACGACGGGCGTGACGAACAGCGGAGACACGGGGGCGACGGCGGATCGGCCGGTGATCAACGGGATTGTTGTGGGGCGCAACGCGGGACGCGGCACGGCGATTTACGATCTGGAGCCGTTTGTCGGCAAGCGGATCACGGTGGTTCCGGAGCGGGTGCATGCGAATCTGCGCGCAGAGGCCTTCAACGTGCTGAACCATCGCAATGTGGTGGGGTTCAGCGGGACGTATGGAAATGGCGCGACGGCGGGCAACGGATTCGGCACACCGCTGGCGGGGATCACGAATCAGCTGCCGGCGCGGGAGATGCAGTTCTCGGCGCAGATTGAGTTCTGAGGCGAGCTAAGAAGCGGTCAGCTAAAGTCCGGTTAGCTAAAAAGCGGTTGGCAAACACCGGTGAGCGAAGAAGGAAGCAGCGGCTATTACAATGGCCGCTGTTCTTTTTTTAGAAAGGAAGCATGCTCATGAAGCGGGTGGGGAGCGCGGAAGGATTGGTTCGCAGATTTGTCATTGGAGTCGTTTTTGTTGCGGGGCTGGTTTCCGCAGCGCCAGCGGTGGCGCAGACAACGACGGCGATGCCGGATATGCACTGGCGCATGATTGGGCCGTTCCGCGGTGGGCGAACACGCGCGGTGGCGGGCGTGCCGGATCAGCCGAATGTGTTCTACGTCGGACAGGTGAATGGCGGGGTGTGGAAGTCGACCGACTACGGGCGCACGTGGACACCGATCTTCGATCACGAGGATACGCAATCGGTGGGAGCGATCGCGGTGGCGCCATCGAACGACAACATTGTGTATGTGGCGAGCGGCGAGGGGTTGCATCGGCCTGATCTTTCGATCGGTGATGGAATTTATCGTTCCGATGATGCGGGGAAGACGTGGACTCATCTCGGACTGCGCGGAGGCGAGCAGATTCCGGCGATTGCGGTCGATCCGGCGAATCCGAACCGGCTTTTTGCGGCGGTGCTGGGGCATCCCTATGGGCCGAACGAGGAGCGCGGAATTTTTCGCTCGGAAGATGGCGGCAAGACGTGGAAGAAGGTGCTGTACAAGGGCGAGCGGATTGGGGGATCGGATGTAGTGCTCGATCCGAAGAATCCGCGGATTGTGTATGCGGCGCTTTGGGAAGACACGCTGGGTCCGTGGGAGGACGGGAATCAATATTCGGGCCCGGGCGGCGGGCTTTTCAAGTCGACGGACGGTGGGAATACGTGGAAGCCGCTGACGAAGGGGCTGCCGGAGGGGCTGGAGCAGATCAATGTGGCGGTGGCGCCGAGCCAGCCGCAGCGGCTGTACGCCACGATGCAGGCGAAGGGGGCCAGCGGCTATGCGACGCCGCACGGCCTGTATGTGTATCGCTCCGATGACGGTGGCGAGAGCTGGGCGAAGATTACCGACGATCCACGGCCGGAGATGAAGATTGGCGGAGGCGACCTGTCGGTGCCGGTGGTGGATCCGAAGGATGCAGACACGGTTTATGTAACAAGCATTGTTACGTGTAAGTCGACCGATGGCGGGAAGACGTGGATCAGCCTGAGGGGCGCGCCTGGCGGCGATGACTATCAGAACATGTGGATCAATCCGCGCAATCCGGAGATTCTGGCGCTGGTGGCCGATCAGGG
>DASZYN010000251.1:0-5092 GCA_035545435.1 Acidobacteriaceae bacterium
TCGCGGGTGAGGCAGTAGCGGCCTTCGCGGTCGCGGTTGCGCACACGGACGGCGAGGGCGTCGGAGTCGATGTACTCGAATTCGTGGAGCAGATCACGGCGCTCTTCGTGGAAGAAGGTCTCGCCATCGGTGATGAGGAACTGCATGTCGCGAATCTGAGGACGATCGATGGTGGGGCAATAAATCTCGTTGAGGATGCCGTGAGAGACGGTGAACCAGATCTTGCTGGAGGCGGCGTAGGCGGTGCCGACGGCGTCTTTGGCGCTTGAGGTCCAGCGTGGTTGGAGTCCGGGCGCACCGAAGGCAGGACCATCGCCTTCAATCCATGTGTAACGCGAGTCGAATCTCATTGCGTCAGCCATTTTCTTTGGGGCGAGCGGAGAGGAGTGTTAACGCACTATGAAGTTAGATAGCAAGGGCGAAGTTTGGACGCATGTTGCGGCGCAGTTTGCGCCCGCGATGCGATTGTATGGGAGGCAGGCTCACAGCACCTGCATCATGGCATCGGGATCGGGGTGGAACTGGACCTGGCTCATGGCGTGGGCAATCTCGCGATTTTTCATGAAGTATTGCCACACGAAGCCGGTGCGCAGATTTTCGGCCATCAGCATGGTAATGCCCTGGTCGATGCCGAGAATGTCGGGCGCGAACCAGTTGGCCTTGGGCTGAAAGGCGTCGACGAAGCCGTAGCGGGTGTAGACCTTCTCCTTGAACTGCTCGCGCATGCTGAGCAGGACGTGGGTGCACTCGGCGGGCAGAAACACCAGAGATCCGCCGGTGGCGCAGGGGACGAGGGTGCCGTCGAGCGGACCCATGGCGGGCGGTCCGCCCCACACGCGATAGCCTTCACGGGAATCGGAAGCGCTGATACCCCAAAGGTTCTGATCGAACCACGGAAAGCGCCGGCTTTCCGTAAGGCACCAGAGCTGATGCGCGCGAGTGGCGGCAATGGAGTTGGTGAAGTAGTTGGCGTGGAGATCGGAGATGTTGCGGAAGTCGCACCAGGCGTGTGCGTACTGATGGATGAAGAGCGGGGCCACGCCGCTGATGTAGTCGAGTCCTCCGAACTGCACCACGGGACGCTGCAGGTCATTCCAGTCGGCGGGGGGGATGGCATGATTCGGCGAGCCGATGGCCAGCAGGTACATGGTGAGCAGCTCGGAGTAGATGTCCCAGCGATGCTTGAGGAAGCCCTGGTCGGGGAGCCAGCCCATGGCGAGGGTCTGGCCGCCATTTTGCATCCATTCCCAGTCGATGCGGCGGTAGAAGGTGGTGGCAAGGCCTTCAATGCGCGGGTTGCCAGCAAAATACTGGCGGCACGTGAGCACGCCGCAGAGCAGGAGCGCGGTGTCGATGGAGGAGAGCTCGCTGCCGAACATGCGCTGGCCGCTCTCGATATCGATGAAGTGGTAGAGAAAGCCGTGCTCGTGGGGGCAGTCTTCGAGCAGGAAGGCGAGCGTTTTTTCCACGCGCTGCTCGCAGTCGTAGGGGCGGAGGTAGTTGCGTTTGTGAGCGATGCAGAGTGCGGTGAGCCCGAATCCGGTGGCTGCGATGCTGGAGACCCGGCTGAGAGAGAGGCCGGTGTTCGGTGCGCGGTCGCGGACCATGCCGGTGCGCGGGCTGGCCTCGTTGAAGAAGAAGTCGGCCGCACGGCCCTCGAGATCGTCGAGCAGAGTATCGGCCGCGGTGGTGATCTGCGTGAGGGGCCGATTGATAAAGACGCCGGGTGGATGAGGATATTGCTGAGCGGCCTGGGACTCGGGCTTGGGCTCCTGGCCGGCTTTCACCTTCGGCTGCTGCGCCTGATTCTGCGCGAGGGCGGCGGGTCCGAGCGCCAGAGCTCCGGCGGCCCCGGCGCGCTTCAGCAGCTCTCGTCGCGATATGGAGAATGGAGCCAAGTTGGGGAGGTTCTTCTTTTCGAATGCAGAGGAATCGCGACCGATCAGGTTTGAGAACGGAAACTCGGGTCCTGAAGGGCCGGAGGATCGGTTGAGGATCCTCTACCCAATTTAACGGAGGCCCGGCGCAATTCGGCAACTCCACCGAAAGGGATGAGCCTTTGCGGTTAATTCGAGCGGCCAGGCTGCACCCTGCAGCCGGGGTCGCGCATCCAGTATGATCGGAGACGCTGACCTGTGCGGGTGGTCCCGAACCCCACGCAACCCCCTCGGACATTTCACCACTCCCACAAAACAAGGAGGAATGATTTGGCACACGAAGTTCCACCTCTTCCCTACGACTACAAGGCTCTGGAGCCTCACATCGACGAACAAACGATGCATCTGCATCACGACAAACATCACCAGGCCTATGTCACGAATCTGAACGCGGCCATCGAGAAGCATCCCGATCTCGGCAAACACTCGGCTGAGGACCTGCTGCGGAATCTGAACAGCGTGCCGGAAGATGTGCGCACGGCGGTTCGCAATAACGGCGGCGGTCACGTGAACCACAGCATGTTCTGGGCGATCATGAAACCGAACGGCGGCGGCGAGCCGACGGGCGCGATCGGCGAACAGATCAAGAAAGATTTCGGCAGCTTCGAGGATTTCAAGAAGCAATTCAACGAAACGACGGCGAAGCAGTTCGGCTCCGGCTGGGGCTGGGTGGTGTGGGATGGCAAGCTGAAGATCATTACCACCGCCAACCAGGACAGCCCGTTGTCGCAGGGGTTCTTTCCCATCCTGGGCAACGATGTCTGGGAACACGCGTACTACCTGAAGTACCAGAACCGGCGGCCTGAGTATCTCGCGGCCTGGTGGAATACGGTGAACTGGGACGAGATCAACAAGCGCTTCGCTCAGGCGAAGAAGTAAGCTCTGGTTTGGGCTGGCAGCAAGAGGCCCAAAGCTTAATCTGGAATGCCCTTTCTCTTGCGTTCGCAGGAGGAAGGGCATTTCTGCGTAAGGCAGAGCTTATGATGGAACGTTCCGATACGTATTGCCGTGGGGAGGACTGAGTCGATGCTTCGTTTGCGCTTTGCGCTTTTGCTGCCGCGGGTTCGCTTCTGCCTGTTGGTTCCTGCCGCGCTGGCCGGTGCTTTATTGAGCGCTGGTGGACAGGCGCAGCGGGCCACAAAGCCGGCTTCGCCGGTCCACTGGGTAGGGACCTGGGCGACATCCCCATTTGACGGCGATCCGTGGCACACGATTCCCACGCTGGTCGATTCCACCTTGCGCGAAATCGTGCATACATCGATTCCGGGCACCGCCTTGCGCGTCCGCTTCACAAACGAATTCGGTAAGGAACCGCTGCGCATCGACGCAGCGAATGTGGCGCTGAGCGCGGGAGAATCCGCGATCCAGCCCGCATCGATGCACACGCTCACCTTCGGAGGCCAGGCCTCGATCGTGATCCCGCCTGGCGCCGAAGCGGTGAGCGATGCGGTGCCGATGACCACGCCCGCATTTGCGAATCTTGCCATCAGCTTGTTTTTGCCGCTGCAGCAGATCAGCGATGTTTCGGTGCATTCGGGAGCAGGACAAACGAACTACATTCTTGCCGGCAGCAACGCGGTGAGTGCGGCGACTTTGACCGGCGCGGCTACGGTGCCGTCGTGGTACTTCGTGAAGGGCGTCGACGTTGAACCGGTGACCCCGCACGCGGCGGCTATCGTTGCGTTTGGCGATTCGATCACGGACGGCGCCGCCTCGCTGGACAACGAGAATCACCGCTGGCCTGATTTTCTGGCCGTACGTCTGCACAACAATCCTGCAACGGCGAATCTCGCTGTGCTGAACGAAGGCATCGGGGGCAACTGCATCCTGATCCATTGCGTTGCACCGAATGCGCTGGCGCGCTTCGACCGCGATGTTCTGTCGCAGGCTGGAGTGCGCTACGTCATTGTGCTGGAAGGCATCAACGACATCGGGGCGCTGCATGATCCGAATCGGCCGAATTACAAGCTCACCGCTGAGGACCTGGAGCAGGGGTTGAGCCAGATTGTGGCGCGCGCACACGAGCACGGCATCAAGGTCTTCGGCGCGACGCTGACTCCTTACCAGGGAGCCGGCTACTTCACGGATCAGGGCGAGCAGATACGCGAAGCCGTGAATCAGTGGATCCTGACCAGCGGCGTGTTCGACGGAACGATCGATTTCGACAAGACGACCCGGGATCCGGCGAGTCCGCTGACGTTTGCTGCGGCGTATGACAGCGGGGATCACCTGCATCCGAAGGACGCGGGGTACGATGCGATGGCGAACGCGATCGATCTGAGCCTGTTCCAGTAGAACCAGTCCGGGACCGCATCCTTTGCCTGGAATTCGGGTCTAATTGCGCAGGAAGGTCTGTCGATACTATGCGTTGGCTAAATTTTTGTGCGTTGGTTCCGGCGGTTTTTGCGGGTGCCGGGTTTGCGCAGGCGCCTCCTGTGCCCGCGGGCCAGGCCCATTTCACGATCGTGCAGGCGAGTGACGGTAAGAATGCCGGATCGGCGGACTGCACCGTCACGGCGGTCACGGGCGGGTATCAGATCAGCTCGAATGGCGACCTGAAGATGCCGAAGTTCACCTACACGTTCACGAATGAGAATCGGCTCGACAGCCAGCTGAACATCGTTCGCGATCAGCTCAGCGGCACGGTGAACGGATCGCAGGTAACGTTCAGCATGAACTCGGATCCGTCGGGGCGGCAGTTCCAGCTGAGCATTGCCGCCAAGGGCAAAACAACAAACAACACCTTTGACCGTCATCAGCACACGGCTCTGCTGGCCGATCTTGATCCCGCGGCGTACACAGCGATGGCGCACTTTGCGCTGGTGCATGCGCCGACGACCTGGATTGTGATCCCGAAACAGACCGGGCTGCTGATTCCTGCGCAGTACAACGCGCAACCGGACGTGAAGGGGACGTTCCACGGCCAACCCGTGGATGCACATCACACGAGCGTGGTTATCAGCGAAGAAAACGGCTTCAGTGTGGAGCTTTACTACACCAGCGAAGGTGCGCTGCTTGAGGCTGATTTGCCGGAGCAGAATTTCTATGTGGTCCGTGACGATTTCAAGCTGCAGAATCGTCACGGACCACATAGAAATTCTGCTCCGGCAAATCAGCCTCAAGCAGTGCACCTTCGCTGGTGTAGTAAAGCTCCA
>DASZYN010000252.1:0-6107 GCA_035545435.1 Acidobacteriaceae bacterium
TCGCGCGGCATGTAGCGCAGCGTGATCACGCCAAAATCGGGCAACCCTGTCTTTGGGCACACGGAGGTGAACTCCGGATCGTCGATCACGATCTCATATCCTGGAAACTGATTGCGCCAGGTCTCGATGGCGGGGAAATCGAAATCCAGACCGGCCTGCGCATGTTCGTCGGTGTAACGGGGAGCAATCGGCATACACCAATTTTACGAGGAAGTTGAGCCGGCATCAGAATTGCGTCCTGCCGCTCGAGGGAACCGCAGTGAACACCTCGGTACCCAGGCGAAAATCGGTTTTTTCGAACCCGAAAGCCCCGATTGCATGTCTTATATACTGACTCACGGTTTGACGCATGCAAACAAAGCAGGCAAGGCCGCATACGGTTCGCATCTGGACTGCGACCATCATTGGCCTCGTTCTCATTTTCTATATCGTCCACCTCATGACGCGGGGAAGTCTGCCCATCCGTGTCGCTGAAGCCACGGTCGGCAATCTCACCAACACCGTCTCCACCAACGGCAAAGTCGAGCCGCAGGTCAATTACGAGGCTCATGCACCCTTCCCAGGGGTGGTCGAGACCCTGAACGTACACGAGGGCGAGAAAGTCAGCGCCGGGCAGCTGCTGGTGGCCATGGATGACACCGAGGCCAGATCCCGCCTGGCCACCGCCCAGGCGGCTCTCAAAGGCGCCCAGGCCAGTTACCAGGCCGCAAAGAACGGCGGCACGCAGGAGGAGCGCAACTCCCTGAAGGGGGAGATCGCGAAGGCGCAGATCGACCACGACCAGGCCCAGCAGAATCTGAAGACACTGCAGAGCCTGCAGGCATCCGGAGCCGCGTCGCCGAGCGAGGTCAATGCGGCCCAGACGCGGCTGGCCGCCGACACCAGCACCATCCAGGTGCTCCAGCAGCGCCTGACCGATCGCTACGGAACGGACTACGTCGCCCATGCCCAGGCGACGTTGGCCGACGCGCAGGCCGGATATGACGCAGCGCTCGATGCCCTGCACCACGCCATCGTCCACGCGCCTTTTGCTGGGACTGTCTATTCCGTGCCTGTATCGCGGACCGAGTATGTCAACCAGGGCGACCGCCTGCTCTCGATGGCCGATCTTTCGAAGCTGCAGGTGCGTGGCTACTTCGACGAGCCGGAAATCGGCAAGCTGCAGACGGGTCAGTCCGTGACGATCGTCTGGGATGCGCGGCCTGCGGAAACCTGGCACGGACACATCAGCCGGCTGCCCTCCACCATCATCACCTACGGCACGCGCAACGTCGGCGAGGTGGTTATCACCATCGACGATGCCGACGATGCGCTGCTGCCCGACACCAATGTTCGTGTGACCGTCACCGTGGCCAATGTATCTAACGTACTGATGGTGCCGCGCGATGCGCTGCATATCGAGCGGGGATCGCCGTTCGTGTACCGCAAACAGGGTAATTCCCTGGAGCGCGTCAAGGTCACGATCGGGCAGTTGAATCTCACGGATGTGCAGATCACCAGCGGCCTCAAGGCCGGGGACGTGGTTGCGCTTGGCACGACCAACGCCCAGCCTCTCAGCGAAGGCGTTCCGGTCAAAGTCGTTCAGTAGGGATTTCCCGGGAAAGGTTTCATGCAGTCGAGTAGAGCCCTTTTTGTTTTTTCCGCGGCCCTGCTGGGGACGCTGGCAGCGCACGCGGCCCATCCTGCGCACCGCGACCTGGACCTGGGCCACGCCAACAGCGCCCTCCAGTCGCTCAACGCGACGCTGGCCGCCAATCCCAACGACGCGGAAGCGCACAACCTCCGCTGCCGTGTGTACTACCAGGAACAGGATTGGGACAAAGCGGCTCCTGACTGCGAAGACGCAGTCAGGCTCGCTCCAGACGAGAGCAGTTTTCACCTTTGGCTCGGGCGCGCCTACGGGCACAAGGCCGAACATGCTTCGCTGATGTCCAGCTATCAGCTCGCCCGCAAAGTCCATACCGAATTCGAGCAGGCCGTGCGGCTCGATCCGCGCAATGCCGCGGCGCTGGCCGATCTGGGCGAGTTCGACGTCATGGCGCCCATCATGGTCGGAGGAGGCTACACGCGCGCCGATGCCGTCGTGCAACAGCTCGATGGCGTTGACCCTGCGGCGGCCCTGACCCTCCGGGCCCGCATCGCCGAATCGAAGAAGGACTACGCCACCGCCGAATCCGATCTGAAGCAAGCCATCCGGCAATCGTCGGACCCGGCGAATGCGTGGATGGATCTGGCCAGCTTCTACCGCCGGCGCGGCCGCCTCGACGATATGGCCGCCGCCGCCCACAGCGGCGCCGACGCGGATCCTCATCACGGACCCGCGCTCGTCGACGGCGCCACCAACCTGATCTGCGCCGGCCGCGAACCGCAAACTGCGATCGCCTGGCTGCGCGAGTATCTGAACTCCAACGCCCAGTCGGAGCTCGCTCCGTCCTTTGTGGCGCGCGCCCAGCTGGCGCAGCTTCTGCAACAACAGGGCGACGCCAACGGCGCTCAACAGCAGCTCGCGCTGGTGCATTCGCTGGCCTCCGGTTACAGAATCCCCACAGGAAGCGCCGCTCCGCGTGCCGCTGGTCTGTAAACTCAAAACGATGGACGCGTCGGAGAAGATCCGGACAGGGGCCTGGCCTCGGCATTGGACGAAATTCGCCAGTGCCCTGCTCCTGCTGATGCCTCTGGCCGCAGCCGCCCAGATTTCTCTCTCCAGCGCCGTGGATCTGGCCGAGAAGAACAGCACCGCCGTCCGCGGCGCCATGGCCAATGTGCAGAAGGCCGCCGCCGCCCTCGCGGAAACAAAAGACGCCTATATCCCGAACTTCGTCCTCGGTGTCAGCCCCGGATATTCCTACGGCTTTCCTCTGGGGTATCCGTCGTTCTTCAATGCGAGCGCCCAGTCTCTGGTTCTTTCCTGGTCGCAGAGGGATTACATGCGCGCGGCGCACAGCGCTCTGAATGCGGCCAACCTCAATTTGAAGGACACGCAGCAGCAGACGGAACTGGACGTGGCGCTCGCCTACGTGCAGCTCGACTCTGACCTGAAGGAGCTGGAGGCCCTCCAGCAGCAGAGCAGCTATGCGGAGACTCTGGTCCAGCTGGAACAGGATCGAGTGAGCGCCGGCGTCGATCCGCGCATGACCGAGCTGGACGCCGAGCTCACCGCTGCTCAGGTCGACCAGCGGCGCGCTCAACTGGAAAACGACGCCGATGCCATGCGCCAGAAGCTGGCGCACCTCACAGGATTGCCCGCCGCCGGACTCACCACCGTCAGCACCAGCATCCCGCCGGCGCCTTCCGGCATGACAGGGCTCACCCCTCAGCGGTCTTCGTCCGACAACGCCGGCATATCGGCGGCGTACGCCAATGCCAAAGCGAAATGGTTTACCGCCTTCGGCGATGACAAGCAAATTTACCGTCCCCTCGCCGTCTTCGGCGCACAGTACGCCTTGTTCGAAAAGACGCCGGGCTACACCGAGTACTACAAGAACTTCCAGTACAACAACGTCGCACTGGGGGTACAAATCACCTTCCCTCTCTTCGACGCAACGCGCCGCGCCAAAGCCCGCGAATCCAGTGCCGACGCGGCCCACGCCCAGGCGGATGCCGATGCGGCCCGCGACCTTCTCGAGGAACAAAGCGCCGGCCTTCGTGGCAATCTCCGCGAACTCGCCGCGCAGCAACGCGTCGCGCAGATCCAGAGCCAGATCGCCCAGGAGCAGCTCAGGAGTGTCGAAACCCAGCTCAACAGCGGGACCGGACTGCCGAATGCTCCCGGCGTTCCGCCTACGCAGTCGCAAAAAGCCCACATCCAGGAACGGCAGTATTACACCCAAATGCTCGAGGCCGACCTGGCTCTGATCAAGGTTCAGCTGAATCTCATGAAAGCCGCAGGCCAGATCGATGCATGGGTGCGCTCATCGATCCAATAACTTATTGCGCCGCGTGAGGCGCTAAACTTCTGATTCCTCAGGCATCTAAATCGGTCCCCGGCCACCCCTGCTGCGGTTGCCGAATGGTAAACTTGGAGGAGTGCCTATGCCGCTTAAAACGCTGTTCCTGAACCCTCCCTCCTTCGAGAACTTCGATGGCGGCGCCAGCTCGCGCTGGCCCGCGACCCGCGAAATCGAGTCCTACTGGTACCCGGTTTGGCTGGCCTATCCAACGGGCATGCTCGAAGGCGCGCGCCTGCTCGACGCCAACCCGCACCATGTTTCCTGGCCGAGCGTCGTCGAGATGCTGAAGGACTATGAGTTCCTCGTCCTGTTCACCAGCACCGTGGGCTGGAGCGGCGACCAGCGCTGGGCGGAGAAGATCAAGGACACCTATCCGAACATCAAAATCGCGTTCGTTGGACCGCCGGTCACCACGGATCCCGACAAGGCCCTGAACGAGTGCCATGCCATCGACTTTGTCTGCCGCCGCGAGTTCGATTACTCCGTGGTGGAGTACGCCAACGGCAAGCCGCTCGATGAGATCCTGGCGATCAGCTACCGGAAGAACGGCCAGGTCGTGCACAATCCCGACCGCCCGCAGATCGAGAACCTCGACGCGCTGCCCTGGG
This sequence comes from Acidobacteriaceae bacterium, assembly GCA_035545435.1. GTDB lineage: Bacteria > Acidobacteriota > Terriglobia > Terriglobales > Acidobacteriaceae > Palsa-343. The sequence goes on from DASZYN010000252.1 coordinate 4,559, forward strand.
TCACGGATATCTACAAGCGCGACCTCGACGTCACGAAGTACAACGTGCCGTTCCTGCTCCACCCGTATGTCGCGCTTTATTCCACGCGCGGATGCCCGGCACAGTGCACCTTCTGCCTGTGGCCGCAGACCACGAGCGGACACGCGTGGCGCAAGCGCTCGACCGACGACGTCGCCGCGGAGATGGCCCACGCGAAAGAACTCTGGCCGAACGTGAAGGAGTTCTTCTTCGACGACGACACCTTCAACATCCAGAAGGCGCGGACCATCGAGCTTTGCAATAAGCTCAAGCCGCTGGGCATCACGTGGTCGTCGACCTCGCGCGTGACCACGGATTACGAGACGCTGAAGGCGATGCGTGAGTCCGGCTGCAGGCTGCTGATCGTGGGCTTCGAGTCCGGCGATCCGCAAATCCTCAAGAACATCAAGAAGGGCGCCACAGTGGAACGTGCACGGGACTTTGCCCGCGACTGCCACAAGCTCGGCCTGACGATTCACGGCGACTTCATCCTCGGTCTGCCTGGCGAGACGAAGGAATCGATTCGCAACACCATCAACTTCGCCAAACAGCTCGACGTCGAGACCATTCAGGTTTCGGTCGCGCACGCATTCCCCGGCACCGAGTTCTACGAGTACGCGCGCGCCAACGGCTTCATCACCAACAACAAGATGAACGACGAGGGCGGACACCAGCTCGCGCACATCGAGTACCCGGGTCTGCCCGCCGACTACGTGCTGGAGATGGTGCACAAGTTCTACGACGAGTACTTCTTCCGTCCCAAGGCGGCGTGGCGTGTGGTCAGCAAGGCCATTCGGAACGGCGACGTGAAGCGGCTCTACATCGAATCGAAGGCATTCCTGAAGCTGCGCTCACAGCGCGGCAAAATGGTGCAGGAAGTGCGCGCCCAGAAGGCCGCAGCCAGCGCTCAGGCGTAGAGGTGCGGCCGGCAGCGTGGAGTCCGTGGCCGGCAGCCAGACGCCTATGACCGTCCACTCGATGACATTCCGGCGGTACCTGGTGCTGGCCGTCATCACGCTCAGTGCATCGTGTGGCGATACATTTCTGTCGCGCGGGATGAAGACGATCGGGCCGGTCTCGGTGGCGCATCCCGGCGAGCTGATCCACGCTATTTTTTCGCCGTGGGTCGCTGCGGGCATTGTGCTGCTCATCGGCTTCTTCGCGTCGTATCTGACCGCGCTCTCCTGGGCTGATCTCACCTTTGTCCTGCCGGCGAGTTCGCTCGGCTACGTGATCATGACGCTGTTGGCGCGGTACTGGCTGCACGAGCGCGTCTCCCCGATGCGCTGGCTGGGAGTGGTGTTCATCACCTTCGGCGCGGGATTCGTGACGCGCGGGCCGTCGTATACCGATCACAGCGCGCACGAAGAGCAGCGAGAGCCTGCGGCTGAGCAGGTGGAGCGGTGAACAGCCCTCACGCCATTCTCGCGACCTGCGCCATGATCGCGGCTGTTGTTATCACGGCGACTGCCGGCGATATTCTTACCGCGTCGGCGATGCGCCAGGTTGGCGATCTCGATGCGATCCGCGC
>DASZYN010000253.1:0-4303 GCA_035545435.1 Acidobacteriaceae bacterium
TCACGTCTGGTTTCCGGCAGAGGCACATCTGGTCAACGGCATCGTTGTGGTCTCGACTTCGCTTGTTCAGCAACCCATCGCGGTGCGATATCACTGGACGAACATAAAAACCGCGGCGCTGTTCAACGGTGCAAACCTTCCTGCTGGACCTTTCCAGGCCCACGAATAGCTGCGCCCGTGCCTTCTATCGAAACTCGACATGCCGGGTTCGGGATCGTGTTAGAGGAAGCGCGGAAAGCCGCGTTGAAGTTCGCGCGAGGAAGAACCAGGTCGCTTCCGGAAAGCCCGGGGAATTGTGGAGCCTGGTTGATCGCGATCCTGAGGAACGGAGCTATCCCGTATCTTCTGGTTGCGAATCCTGTTCTTCGATGGCCTCAGTGTTCCGACAGGAAGATGAGTTCTGACGTGAGGGGTTGCGGCAGGTCCACCGTAAGACCCTTTTCCATCAGTTGCCGACCGCTGGCGATCGTGTCCTGGGAGCTTCCGTCCTCGAAATGGATTCGGTAGGACTTCCCGGAGTTCAGGTCATCGAGGACATATCGATGGGTCGGCTCGCTGGCCGATGAACCGTGGAAGGCGAAGACAACGCCCGCGCGACGGGCGGGGTCCCAGTATTCGATGCCGTCCCAGTGGACGCCATCGGGACGCGGCGCGACGTGGAACAGCCGCGCATCGCGAATCAGGGGGCGCAGCCGCGATTTGTAGAGAGCGAGCTCCCTGCGCGCAGCCTCATGCTGATCGGCGGTCCAGGCGTTCGTATCCTGCATGACGCTGAACCAGCCCATCATCCCGCTGCGAAGCTCGTAGACAAAGTTGCCGAGATGGGGAGTCGGCCACTTGTCGACGTACGTCTCCAGCATGGGCGGGGGAAGAACGTAACTGGCGTCATAGAAGGCGCGGCGATTGGAGAGAGGGTCGTAACTGTCGGTAATGGAGAAATAGTCTCCGTGGGCGGCGGCGCCGAAGTCGACCATGCGGCCGCCATCGTTGCAAATCTCGAAGAGCAGGCCGGGATGGGTTTTGCGCAGGTGCGCGTAGATGTCGTAATAGGCCTCGACCGCGTGATAACTGACATCGGTGGAGTTGGAGCTGAGGACGATGTCTTCTCCGTCGTAGTGCTCGACCTGCATGTGCTGACGATCGGGCGGGGCATGGGGATGGTCGTCGCGTGTGCAGCCCTGGGCGACGAGGTAGCCATCGTGCTCGAGCATGTCCAGATGGTTGGTGGTCACGATGCGATCGACTTCGCGCGCAGCGTAATCATGGGCGGCGGGAACGCCAAGATCGATGGTCTGGCCCTTAAAGTCCTGGGGCTTCCAGCCGGGACCGATATCGGCGACCAGCCAGTTGCGGACTTTGGGGTCGTTCAGATTGAGCGCGCCGGGCTCGGTGTCGATGCCCGCCTGGGCCCAATCGACCCACAGGCCAAAGCGCATCCCGTGATGGTGAGCGTCTTCGGCGATGGGCGCCAGACCGTTGGGAAATTTCTGCGGATTGGGGTACCAGTCGCCGACGCCGCGGAACCAGCCGGCATCGAGGTGAAACATTTCGAAGCCCAAAGAGGATGCATCGGCGATCATGCGGCGCGCGGTTGCATCGCTGATGGACATACCGACGCCCCAACTGTTGTTGACGGTGATCGGATACTCGGGATCGTCCCAGGTACGAGGAGAGCCGAGCACGCGGCGCACCCACGGACGCAGTTGATTGCCTGCGCCATCGGGACCGCCGGTGAAGGAGCCAAGAAAGATGCGCGGGGTGCTGAAGTCTCCGCCAGGGATCAGGCGTGTGAGGGCGGGGCCAGGATCGGGGTCGAGCCCGAGGTCGCTGGTGAGGCCGGCTGGCGTGCGCGCGAGTGCGATGCGTGTTCGACCGCTGAACTCGATGCCGGCGAACCATCCGGCGGCGTCGGGCTGCGGCGCGAAGATGGCTTCGAACGGAATGATCTCTCGCGGGTGTCCGGGAACGGGATGAGCGAAAGTGGAGGACCAGCCGGTCCAGCTATACCCCATGGGCACGGGATCGAGATGAGTTCCCTGGTCGGTGGGTGCGCCTGCGCCTTTGTCTATATACAGATTGCGAAGTTCCGCGGAATCGGGGACCTGCCAATCGACGTGGAGGCTGTCGGGGATGGGGAGCCAGAGCTCGACTCCGCTTCGGTTCCGGATCGTGACCGTGTGTTCCAGCGGGCCAAAGGGCGCGCGCGCAGACCATTCCCAGGTGAGGCGAAGACGCGGGACGGTTGTTTGGTAGACGATCGCCACGTGATGGGAATCCACGGCGGCGGCGCCAGGGACGAGGCGCCAGTGCAGGGGCAGGCGTTTGCCCTCGCGTTCCACCCATGGCGGCAGAGTATCAACGGAGCGATTTCGCCAGGGGCGAGCGTTGTGGCCGGCGAGGGAGACGAGACGCGGCGCCTCGGGGCCGCCTGCGACTTCGATGGTTGTGTCGGCGGTGACAAGCGTGGCATGGACTTCGGCCGACGCATTTCGAGCAGGGAAGAAAAAACCAAGGGCAAGGAGCAGAGCCATCCGAGCATGGGCTACTTTCATGATCCCTCCACGCGGTGTCAGCGGGGACTGAATTCCACGGTCGCGGTTTTGCGGGTGTATCCGCCTGGCTGAGCGGGCGATGCGGGAAAGGCAAGCGTGTACCACGCACCCTGGTGGCGGGTGATCTGCGCTCCCTGCACGGACTGAATCTTCCAGGGGGTTTCTAACTCAAGCGAAGCGCTATCCGCGGCGGCGACGTCGGCATCGAGCGCGAGACGGTGTCCGACGAGATGCAGAGAGACGAGCTTCAGCGCCCGGCTGGATGCGCCAGGCACAGGATGAGCCGCGGGAACGCGAACACGCACTCCGCCGTCGAACAGGATGCGGCAATGGCGCGAGCCGGGCGGCAGGTCGATCTCGATGCGCGCATGCTCGTCCTCCTCGTGCCGGTCGATTGCGACCGGAAGAGCATGGCCGTCAAGACTGGCGCTGACGTTGGTGGCGCCGAGAGGAATCTGCGGGGCGAAGCGAAGATGCACGGGGGCGTCGCGTGCCGCTAAATCCGCATGGATTTCGCCGGGCTGCTGATCGATTGCGATATCCACGCGGGCGGCGCCTACCGGCACGCTTTCGAGGCCAACGTGGTTCCAGCGTGGATCCAGATGGGGCGCGAGGGTCAGCCGATGTTCGGGAGCATCGGCAACGAGCCCGAACACGCCCTGCATAAGGGAATGCACCAGGCCGGCGGAAGACCAGGTTTGCTCCGGCACGGACTCCACCTGAGGCTGGAACCGATCGCCGGAGAGCACTTCAGGGAGATGGCCGAGAGAATCGAGTTGAACTGCGGGGAGCATGGAGGTCCAAACTCCCTGGGCGATGGCGGGACGATGGTCGCGCCAGAACGCCTCCGCGGTCTCTGCGGTGTTCAGCTCGAAAACGCTGCCTGCGCCGTATGAGTCCGGCTTATAACTGGGCGACGCATCGGAGATGCTGCGGGTACCCCAGTCCGTCTCGAAGTGCGCGGAGGCCAGACGCTCGAGCGCCGCGTCTTCCTGTGCGGGCTGGAGAAAGCCGTAGCCGAGCAAACCGGAATGGCTGCGCTCATCGGTCATGGCGTGGCCATCTTCGGCAAAACCCGCGATCCAGAATTGTTTCTGCGGATCCCAGTAGCGGCCCGCAAGAGCCTTTTGCGCCGCGTCATGTGCGCCGGCCGCTGCTTCAGCCTGGCCCGTGTCGCCCACCGCCAGTGCAAGCTGGCCATACGCGTCCGACGCCGCTACCCAGGCCGCGGACAGGCCAGCGTCTTCGCGCATGCGGTCCTGCTCGTTGCCGCCTTCCTTGCCGGCGGGAATCTGCGGCAGCGAGGTTGATGGATCGATCAGGGAGCGGCAATAGGTCCAGGCTTTCGTGATGCCACTCCAGTGATCGCGAAGGAAATCCACATCGCCGGTGGCCTGGTAGTAATCGATCAGCGTCGCGAGAAACTGAAACGTGATATCGACGTGGACGTACATGTAGGGATATTTCCCGGACCAGTCGAGGTACTTCGCACTCTGCGAAATCTCATGCCAGATCATTCCGTTCTCGGGATTCTGATAGCGGAAGATGAAGGCCAATTCCTGTCGGGCGTGTTCGATGTCGCCTTCTGCGAGCAACCCCTCGGTAGCGACGAGGCCATCGCCGGCAAAGAACCAGGCGTACTGGGGGCGGCGCTCGGGACGGGAGGGGCCGTATCCGCCGACTTCACCGCAACCGATGCCGTCGTTGCAAACCCACGCCTGATCCAGCGCGATCTTCGACCAGGCGAACGC
>DASZYN010000254.1:0-1940 GCA_035545435.1 Acidobacteriaceae bacterium
ATCTGCGCCGTGTTCAGCCGGTAATGCAGGTTCCCCGGATCCAGCGCCACCGCCTGCAACTCCATCATGTGCGCCTGGTCGAGTTTGCCCTGCCGATCGAGTAACACCGCCGCCAGCGCGTCATAAGCCGGCGCAAACCGCGGATTCCCCCGGATCGCCGCACGCAAATGCTCCTCCGCCTCCGCGTTGCTCTCTCCCGCCATCATCGCCAGCGACCCCGTGTAATACTGCGCCACGTAATTCTCCGGATCGAGCGCCGCCGCCTCGCCATACCACTTCCTCGCCTCCTCGCGATTCCCGGCAACATACTCGATCCGCCCCATCGCCTCATGCGCCCTCGCGTTGTTCGGGTCCGCCTGCAGCGCCGCCTCCGCCATGGCGCGCGCATCCTCGGGTCGCCGCATGTTCGCAAGAAAATCCGCCCGGATCGCATCCGCATCCGCCACGCCCAGCTCCGCCACCGCAAACGACCGCTCGTCGATCCGGAACTGCTCCGTCGACCGATGAAAGAAGCTGTACCGCCCCTCGCGCACATACGTCTCGAGCTCCTGCTGCAGCTTCGTCAGATCGCCGAAGGCCTGCTCGGCCGCCGCCACCGCATCCGTTCCCCGGCTGGTCAGCGCCAGATACTTCCCGATCCGATTCCCGTGATCACGAAAGTCCGCCACCTCGAGAGAATGCGTCAGCGCCCACGCCTCGGCGTAGAACATGCCCCCCTTCCCCTCTTCGTGGTAGTACGGCGACGTCGCGTCCACCTTGAACAGCACCGGCAGCGGGATGAGACGGTTCTGCTGCAGCAACAGCAAAGCGCTCATGCTCGGCTCGCCCAGCAGCACCTCTTTGTCACGGATTTCCGTGTTCTGAAAGAATTCCGCCAGTCCCTCGTTCAGCCACAGCGGCATCCACTCCGCCGAGTTCGCCTCCATCAGGTGCGTGTACTCGTGGTACACAGTCGACCAGGGATGCTCTCCCTCCCCGTCCAGCCGCACCAGGATGTAGTTCTTATCGGTCGACTGCGAGAACAGTCCGGCGAGGCTGATTTGGCCCTTCGCCAGATACGGCGCAGGCTCCAGCGCCTCCATGCCCTTCCGGTCCTTCACCGCGATCACAACAATGGGATTGGCCGGATCCAGATTCGCCGACGCCGGCAGGCTGCTCTGAAACACCCACCGCATGCGCTCGAACTGCCCCGCCACATGCCGGCCCCGCCCCTCGCCCGCATCGGTGATTACCGTAAAGTGCGGGCTGCGCACCTCCAGCCACCCGGACCCGTTTTCGCGCGCCCAGCCGGTGGCCGAAAGCAATAAAACAAGCAGCAGCCCTCTTCGCAGCATCGTGTACGTGGGCATTCTCCCACGCTTCAGTCTCCACTGGCTCTCCTGAACAGGCACGATTAACTGGGTGCCCCATATCTGCCCGCCTTTGGCAGATGTGGGAACGCCAGATGATCCCCGAACCGGTCTTTCACTCGCTGCAAAACCCCGCGTTCATCAGCGCTGCGGGGTGGTAGAGTGGCGCCATGGCCGCTCAGGAAGGGCTCCACCGTATTCGCCTCGTGGGCAAAGCCATTCTCGTCCTCGGCCTTCTGCTGGATGCTGTAGCCCTGGCTGGCGGCCTGACCGCGGCCCTCTTCCATCAGTCGGCCTGGACCGCCGGCTTCGCCCCCTTCGGCATCGCGCTCTCCATGGCCGGCGCCGCGATCCTCCTCACCGCCTGGATCATCGAAGGCTTCACGTTGCCACCACGCCCGCCGCACGTCTGATCGTCCGATAAACTAACAACAGAAACGTTCCGATGACCCTCCTTAAAGCCGTGCGCGGCACGCGCGATCTTCTGCCGCCCGAAACCGAACTCTGGGACCGCGTCGAAGCCACCACCCGCCGCGTCTTCGCTCGCTACAACTTCGGCGAGATTCGCACCCCCCTCTTCGAAGACACCGC
>DASZYN010000255.1:0-13539 GCA_035545435.1 Acidobacteriaceae bacterium
TGGCAGGGGGGATTGTTGACGCGAGCCATCATTCTGATTCGGATCCTGGTCGGATGGGTCTTCGTTTCCGAGGGGATCCAGAAGTTTCTGTTTCCGGCGCTGGGCGTGGGGCGTTTCGCGAAGATCGGGTTCCCGCATCCGGGGATCCTTGCACCGATCGTTGGAATCGTGGAAATCGCCTGCGGGTTGGCGGTGATTCTGGGGCTGTGGACGCGGCTGGCCTCGATCCCGCTGCTGATTGTGATTGGCACGGCCATCGTCACGACCAAGATCCCGGAGCTGCATCGGGCGGGCGAGGGCTTTTGGTTCATGCTGCACGACGCGCGAACCGACTTCAGCATGGTGCTGGGTCTGGTGTTTTTGCTCGTCGTGGGCGGCGGGACCCTGGCGATGACGCGATCGCGATAGCCTCGCGGTCTCCGACAGGTTAAGAATGCGGCAAGCGGTTCGCTGGTTCAGGGTAGTTCTTCGCATCACTCAATGCCAGCCTGGTTGCGCCTGCCGATCCACAGTAACGAATTGATCGCCGTCACTTAGAAACCAGCAACGAAGCAAAAACCGAACTGTTCGTCACAGATTGAAGAAACTCGACGGTGACGCGAATCGTATTTAGAACAGGGCAGGACTTTTTGGGGTCTTCCCACAGATTCTTGCCTCCTCATGAAGCGGGCTGTCCTTGTGGCGGCCCGTCTTTTTCTGCGCCGAGTCCAGGTGCTGGACGTGAGTTCGCGAATTTGCATCCGTCTTTTTGAAGGTCAGTAGAATTTCAGACCATGAAGAAGAGCGAAGCGGCCGAGGTGCTGTCGATTGGCGGGCATGAGATTGCGATCACGCATCCGGACAAACTGTACTTCTCAAAACAGGTCAGGCTGACAAAGATCGAACTGGTGCGCTACTACCTGTCGGTGGCGGAGGGAGCGCTGGCGGGAGTGCGCGATCGTCCCCTGGTGCTGAAGCGATTCGTCAACGGCGCCGAGGCAGAGGCGTTCTATCAAAAGCGCGCGCCCACGCCGCGGCCAGACTGGCTGCGGACGGTCACACTCTCCTTTCCGTCGGGAAGAACGGCGGAGGAAGTGGTGCTGGACAGCGTAGCGGGACTGGTGTGGGTGGGGAATCTGGGCTGCATTGAGCTGCACCCGCATGCGGTGCGCGCGAGCGATCTGGATCATCCGGACGAGCTGCGCATCGATCTCGATCCGGGGCCAGGGGTGGGATGGGATGACGTGCGCAAGGTATCGCTCGAGGTGAAGGCGTTCCTCGAAGAAGTGGGACTGCGCGGCTGGCCGAAGACGAGCGGGTCACGCGGGATGCACGTGAATATCCGGATCGAGCCGCGATGGAGCTTTGAGCAGGTGCGGCAGGCGGCGCTGGCGTTATCGCGGGAGATCGAGCGGCGGGTGCCGCAGCTGGCAACTTCAAAGTGGTGGAAAGAAGAACGACACGGGGTCTTTCTCGATTACAACCAGAACGCGAAGGATCGGACCACGGCGTCGGCGTATTCGGTTAGGCCGGTGCCGGATGCGCGCGTTTCAACGCCGCTGCGCTGGGAGGAAGTGACGGAGTGCGATCCCGCGGACTTCACGGTGTTCACGGTCCCGGAGCGGTTTGCGAAAATCGGCGATCCGCACGCAGAAATGGACGCGAGTGCGGGCTCGCTGGAGAAACTGCTGGAGTTTGCTGCGCGGGATGAAGCGTCAGGACTGGGGGACGCGCCCTGGCCGCCGCATTTCCGCAAGATGGCGGGCGAAGGGGCGCGGGTGGCTCCGTCGCGGCAGAAAAAGGCGTCTCCGTCAGTTGCGAAAAAGCCGCGGGAGAAGATGCCGCTGGTGGTGGTGGCGAATTCTCCCGACAAGGATGCGGCTCTGGCTGGCCTGGAACGCTGGAAGGCAGCGCACGCGGATGCGGCAAAGCATCTTGCTGTGGACGATGTGCTGGTGGATTCGATGCGGGGCCGATCGTCGACGTGGACGCGCATTCGGGTGAACCTGCGGCATGTGCCGGAGGACCTGCGGCCGGCACAGGAGACGCCGGACCCGGATGAGGATCCGACGCGGGAGTGGCGGTCGCGGACGAGAAAGAAGTCCGAATAGACATCGTGGCTTCCATATCTGCCAACAGCGCGCAGATATGATCCCCTGCGCGATGATGATTCCGATGCCGGGCCTCAAGACCCTTTTTTCCCTGCCTCTTTTTCCCCGGCCTGAAGGCCGGGGCTTCTATCGTCGTGCCGCTGACGCGCCACGTTAGCGGTTCGTCGGAAAGATAGCTTTTAGTTCTTCCGGCGGCACGACCTCAAGTTGCTCATAGGTGCAGTCCTTTGGTTCTTTGTCCTTGCGCCAGCGGCGGAACTGCGCCATGTGGCGGAAGCGGCCGCTCTGCATGTGTTCGTAAGCGACCTCGGCGACGAGTTCGAGGCGCAAGGGCTCCCAGGAAAGGTCTTTGCCCTGACTCCAGCGGCTTTGACCGCCGGGGCGGCGAGAGGCGACGTTCGCCTCTTTGGAATTCTCTGAGTCGCCTTCGGAATTTTCGGCGCTGCCGGTCCAGTCCGCCCAGGGATGGTCCTTCAACGCATTCTTGCGGTAGGGCTCGAGGAATTCGACCAGCTCGATGCGCTTCTGCATGGGGAAGCTGCCGCAGACGCCGACATGCTGCAGCGCGCCGCTATCGTCATAGAGACCGAGGAGCAGGGATCCGATGGCAGGCTGTGTGCCCTTGCGATACCAGCGGAAGCCGGCGACGACGCAATCGCAGTCGCGCTCATGCTTGACCTTGAACATGGTGCGCTTGTCGGGCTCATAGAGGCCTTGTTTTGACTTGGCCATGACGCCATCGAGACCGGCGCCTTCGAAGCGGCCGAACCAGTCGCCGGCCTGCGCTGGATCGTCGGTGGCGGGGGTGATGTGGAGCGGCGGCTTGGCGCCCGAGAGAATGCTTTCGAGCCTGGCGCGGCGTTCGTGGAAGGGCTTGCCGGTCCAGTCGTGCGCGCCTTCAGCGAGCAGATCGAAGAAGACGATGGAGGCGGGAGTTTGCTGGCTGAGCAGCTTCACGCGCGACGCTGCGGGGTGAATGCGCAACTGCAGAGCGTCGAAATCGAGCACGCCGTTGCGCGCGATGACGACTTCGCCGTCGAGGACGCACGCGCGCGGGAGCTGTTCGAGGATCGGTTCGATTAGCTCGGGGAAATAGCGGTTCAGCGATTTGGAGTCCCGACTCTGGATAAGGACTTCATCTCCGTCGCGGAAGATGAGGGCGCGAAAACCGTCCCACTTGGGCTCGTAGATCCATTCGGCGCCGGTTGGCAGTTTGGCGACTCGTTTGGAGAGCATCGGAAGGACGGGCGGGTTGACAGGAAGGTTCATGAGTTTTGATTTGTGAGTTGAGATGCGGCTCGCGAAATTACGGTGACCGGCCTAGAAGCTGGCGCCGCCGGTGTTGGGCTGGTTGCTGAGGACTTCTTTGCCGCCGCTGCGGCCGATGACATAAACATTGCCGGGAAGGGTGGGGACATCCTCGAGTGGGGTCCAGAGCCAGACGCGCGCCGGACTCTGCCAGATTCCGCACAGGCCGCGATGGTTGATGAAGAAGGGCTGCGGAGGAGGCCCCACGTAGGAAAGCACGGTGGTCTTCGTCGTGACCGGCACGTTGCCGCTGCAGGAAGCGGGCACGGACTCGTTGGGCGCGACGTGGTTGAGCAGCAGAACGTTGCGCTCGAGGTAGAAGACGAAAGAGGAGGCGTCGTCGATGTGCCCGTTGACCACCACCAGATCGGCGGGCTGCACTTCGGGGTGAATGGCTTCGGCGAGGATCTCGGAGGAGAGGACCGGGGAGAAGGTGTTGAGGGCGAGATGCGCCGCGATGAGGATGGCCACAATCATGCCGGCGAGGAAGCAATTAGCCATGCGGGCGTTGTCACGCAACCGGTAGAAGAGGGAGACGGAGACGCCGACCAGGGTGGCGATCAGGGTGATCCAGAGCGGGCCGCGAACCGCGCCCATGGTGTTGCGGGTGAGGTCGAGGAAATACGCGAAGAAGACGGCGTGATGGCCCGGATGGGAGCGGATCAGGGTGGCGATGTCGACGCCAGGCGCGGGAACGGGCGCGACGATGAGGTAATAGGCGATGAGCGCGGAGGCGGCGAGGCCGAAGAAGAAAAGAATCCAGGCGGCGATGCGGCCTTCGTGATGGAGTTGCGCTTCGTCTTCGGCGAGCCATCCGCCGGCGAGCAGCGCCATGGGCGGGAGTGCGGTGAGCAGGTTGAATTCCTGGCGCGCCGTAAAGCTGAAGAAGAGGAGGACGGTCAGGATCCAGATCAGCGAGAAACAGCGCGCCTGGCGGCGGCGGTCGGGTTCGGGTGAAGCGCCGATGCGAAGGGCGCGGAGAGAGTAGGCGCACCAGGGAATGATCCAGAGCAGGAGCAGCGGCCAGAAGACGATGAGCGGGACGCGGCCGCCGGTGAAGCGAGGCAGGAGGTTCATCAAATCCTGCTGGCGGAGAGCGTGGCGGGCGGCGAAATGCCAGGGAAGATACAGAACCAGGAAAGTGAGAATCGCGGGAATGGGGTGCCAGCGGCGCAGGTGCCCGAGATTGTGGGTGAAGGCAAGATAAAGCACTGCGATGATGAGCGGCAGCAGCAGGCCGGAAAGTCCCTGAGTAAGGACGCCGAGCGCGCAACAGGTGGCGAAGCCGAGCGCAGATTCGAGCAGGCGCTTTTGCTGCGTCAGGGAGCGCCAGAAGAAATTCAGGGCGAGCGTGGTCCACAGGCAGAGGAATACGTCGCGGATGAGAAGGTGGCCGAAGAGGAAAACGCCGTAGGAGGTGAGGAGGGTGAGCACCGCATAGAAAGCGGCGGCCGGAGAGTGGAAGATGCGGCGGCCCAGAGAGAAGGTCGCGATGCAGAGGCCGAGGATGGCGATGGCGACAGGGAGGCGGGCGGCCCAGTCCGAAACATTGAAGATGCCGAAACTGACGGCGACGGTCCAGTAGAGGAGCGGCGGATGGTGGGGGTAGACGATGCCGTTGGCGAAGGGTGTGAGCCAGTGGCCGCCGGTGAGCATCTCCCGGGCGATTTCGGCGCTGAGGGCATCGGAGCCATCGAGCAGCGGTGGCTTGAAGAGGGAGAAGGAGCCGTAGAGGAGCACCCAGATTCCGAGCAGGGGGAAGACGAAGCGCTTCGCCGTGCGGAGGGTGGTCATGGACTCTTAGGGTACAGGGTACAGGGGGCAGGGTACAGGGGGCACAGGTCGCAGGGCACAGGTCGCGGGGCTGGGTCGGCGTCAGGTCTGGTTCGTCGCCGGGGCTTCGCCGGTCATAGCCGAGGCCCAGTGGAGGGCCTGCGTATAAGCGGTGGCGATGACGCCTTCGGCCAGACCGAGTTTGTGCTGGATTTCTTCGCAGACGCCCCAGTCGCAGGATTCGAGGCCACGGACCAGTGCGAGAGTGAGACCGGCAGGACTGGCGTCGCCGGCGAGGGCGAGCTTCATCTCGTTGCTGATGGGGATGGATTGAAGGATGCGCGAGAAAGGCATCTGGAGCAGGGCGTCGAGGAGGGAGAGCATGCCGAGGAGATAGAGCTCGGCGGGATCTTCGCGAAAAGAGGGGGCGAGCAGCTCACAGAAACGGGCGCGGGTGAGGATCATGGGGATCAGGGCGGAGGACTGCTGAGCGCCGAGGGCGCCGGTGACCGCGACGGTGATGAGGCGGCGAAGAGCGTCCTCTCCAATCATCAGGAGGGCTTCGGCGATGGTCGTGATCGCGCCGGGATGATGCTGCAGGGCGGAGTTCGCCAGACGAAGCACGCGAAAGCACAGGGCTGCGTCTCCCATGATGATCTTTTCGAGTTTGCGCAGGTCGGTAGAGCCCTGCCGGAGCTGGGCGAGCAGGCTGAGATAGACCGTGTGATTGCGGGGAATCGCATGCGACTGGACCAGGATGGGCTGAGAGAAAAAATATCCCTGGAACAGAGAGCAGCCTTCGGCGATGGCGATGCGGAGCTGGGCGTCGGATTCGATTTTTTCCGCGACCAGTTGCGCCGGGGTGCCGGAGGCGAGCGCGTAAATCTCGCGGCGGACGAGAAAGTCGGCGGTCATGAAGTCGACTTTGATGAAGTCAGCTAAAGCGAGAAAGGGAGCGCGGGACGGACGGGGGAGGAAGCCGTCGAGGGCAAAGCGATAGCCTTTGGATTTCAGCGCAAGGCAGGCATTGATGAGGGCAGGATCGGGGTCGATGTCTTCGAGAATCTCGAGAACGGTGGATTCGGGAGGCAGCAGGGTGATCAGGCCGTCCACAATAGCGTTGCGCGTGCAGTTGACGAAGGCCGCGCCCTGGCGGTGATCCGGGATCAGCATGAGCCAGTGGTCGACGACTTCGCGTGTGGCGTGCTCGGGATCGCCGGAGAAGTGGTCGGTTTTTCCCTCGCGGTAGAGGAGCTCGTAGCCGAAGAGCCGGCGCTCGGCGTCGAGGATCGGCTGACGGCCGAGGAAACGGTGGGGGGTAAGGTTCGCTGGTGCGTGAGCCCCGGGTTGGGGTGGGGCTTCGAATTTCGGCGAGGCAAGAGCAGACATGGAATAAGCCTTCGCCGGCTCTGCCAGCGATCACTTTCGCTTATCGGCGGAGCTGAGGCGAAGAGTCAGAGGTGACTGGAAAAGAAGCAGCCGGTCCTGGTGGCGGATGGCAGTCCCGGGAAAGGGCTCAGGAGGACGTTTCGCCCAGCATGGCGGAGGCCCAGCGCAGGGACTGGGCGTACATGGCGGCGATGGTGCCTTCGGCAATCCCGAGCTGAGCCTGGATTTGCTCGCAGCGGTGCCAGTCGCAGGCTTCAAGAGCCCGGACGAGGCTGAGGGCGCGGCTGGCAATTCCGTCATCGCCGAGGAGCGCCCCTTTCATCGCAGGGCTCAAAGGAATGGTTTCGAGGATGCGGCTGAGCGGCATTTCGAAAAGCACATCGAGCAGCGACAGCAAACCGAGGAGGTAGAGCTGTGCCGCGTCGAAGGAGAGCGAAGGGGCGAGCAGCTCACAGAACTGAGCGCGCGCCAGAGTCATGGAGAGGAGTGCGGTGGGACGTTGGTGGGAGAGGGCTCCGGCGACGGCAACGGTGACCATCCGGCGCAGCGAATCTTCGCCGATCATCAGGAGGGCTTCGCGAATCGTGGAGACAACGCCGGGATGACCCTGGAGCGCCGAATTAGCGACGCGGAGGATGCGGTAGCAAAGAGAAGCATCGCCGGCAATGAGCTTTTCCACTTTGCGCAGGTGGACCGGATCGCGGTGCAGCTCGGCCAGAAGCTTCAGGTAGACAAAGTAATTCTGCGGAACCGTGTGCGAGGCGAGGATGACCGGCTGGGAGAAGAAGTAGCCCTGAAAGAGGGTGCAGCCCTCGCTGACCGCGATGCGAAACTGCAGATCGTTTTCAATCCCTTCGGCCACCAGATGGGCGCCGGTGCCGGCGGCCATGGCATAGACCTCGCGCCGCAGATCGTACCCGCAGGTCTGGAAGTCCACTTTGACGAAATCCGCCAGCGCAAGCAGGGGAGCCCGTCCCGCGCGAGGCAGAAAGCCATCGAGGGCGAACCGGTAGCCCTGCAGTTTGAGGGTCAGGCAGGCCGAGAGCAGTTCTCCATCGGGATCGACCTGCTCGGGGATTTCAAGAACCGTGGCTGAGGGCGGCAGCAGCGTGACCAGTCCATCGGTGACGGCGCTGCGGGTGCAGTTGACGAAGGAGGTCGAACGGCTGGTGTCGGGAATGAGCAGCAGCCAGTGATCGATGACTTCACGGGTGGCTTCTTCCGGATCGCCGGAGCTGTGGCTTTCCGCACTGGTGCGATAGAGGAGTTCGTAGCCGAAGAGCCGGCGCTCGGCGTCGAGGATAGGCTGACGGCCGAGAAAGTGGCTGGGAACGGTGATGGGCGGCGCCGGGGTGGTGGCCCGGGGCGCAGCTTCCGGCGGAGAGGCGAGGGAGGGCATGCAGTCGAAATCGCCGGGAATTCGATTTCCTGGGATTCAACTGGTGTATCGGCGGGGAACGGACGAAGATGAGGCCGATCCGCACCGCCGGGCCCGTCGTGGAAAAGACAACTAAGAGGTCTGCAGCGTCGAAGAAGCCCAGCGGACGGCTTCGACGTAGAGCGCGGCCACCGCGTCTTCGTTCATGCCGGCCGAGCGAACGACCGCCTCGCACTCGGTCCAGTCGCATGTTTCGAGGCAACGAACCAGACTGAGGGAGCACAGCCGCCGGCTCGGTTTGCCGAGGAGAGCGGACTTCATCTCGGGATCGATGGGAAGCGCTTCGAGGATGCGCTCGATCGGGGTTTCGAGCAGGACGTCGAGCAGGGAAAGCAGGCCGAGGAGGTAGAGCTCATCGGGAGGCGCACCGATGTGAGGCGCGAGAAGTTCGCAGAAGCGGGCGCGGATCAGCGCCATGGAGAGGAGCGGGGTAAGACGATTGCCGGCCAGAGTGCCTGCGACAGCGACGGAAACCATGCGGCGAACGGCGTCATCGCCGACCATGATCAGGGCACCGCGCACCGAGGTGACTTTGCTGGTCAGCCCATAGAGGGCGGAGTTGGCCAGGCGCAGGACGCGATAGGTAAGCGAGGCATCGGACATGACGAGGCGCTCGATCTCACCGAGGTCGGTGGGACGGCGATGGAGCGCGGTCAGCAGGCGGAGACAGATGAAGTGGCTTTGCGGAAGCGCGGGCGAAGCGACGGTGACAGGCCGGGAAAAGAAATATCCCTGGAAAAGGGTGCAGCCTTCGGAGAGAGCGATGTCGCGGTGTTCCCGGGTTTCGATTTTCTCGGCGAGAAACCGGACCCGGGAGCCCCGGGCCATGGAGTAAATCTCACGGCGCATCTGCGTATCGCAGGCGAGGAAATCGATCTTGATGAAGTCGGCGAGCTCGATGAGCGGAGCGCGCGAAGCAACGGGCGCAAAGTCATCGAGAGCGAGACGGTAGCCTTGTTTGCGGAGCGCGCGGCAGCTTGCGATCAGCTCGGCATCGGGCTCGATATCTTCGAGGATCTCAAGAACCGTATTCCTGCTCGGGAGCAGCGTAACCGTGCCGTCCATCAGAGAAGCGCGCGTGCAGTTCACGAAGGCGAACCCTGCGTCATGGGCAGGCAGGAGCATCGACCAGTAATCGACGATCTCGCGGGTTGCGGCTTCAGGATCAGCGGGAGGCACGTCGACCGGCTTGGGCCGGGAAAGGAGTTCGTAGCCGAAGAGGCGTCCCTTTTCGTCGACGATGGGTTGACGGCCGACGAAACGTGGGGGGTGGGAAGAGGAGTGTGCAGCGGAGATCGGATTTTCGACGGGCACGGAGAGCATGGAACGGTCAGGGGAAATTGTAGATTTGGCGGAGTTAGCGGAACATCCCTCGGACAGGGGAGTAGCGCAGCGTTTGCTTTCGAGCCGCTCCTGGACAATGAGAAATCGGGGGCGGCCGCGCTGCCCGGCGTGAGATAAGAAACGAGCGAGCACCCGATCGCGGAGCTCTGGGGCGAGGGGTTTCGATACACTTGCAGAAGTCTCGATGGCACAAGGGCGAACGAGCCACCAGCTGCGAAAATTCCGGTTTGCACGGCCACAGAAGATCGCAGCGGTGTTGCTGCTGGTGCTGCTGGCGGAGTGTCTGTGGGTGAGCGCCCGGCAGCAGCTCTCGGAAACCGACTATCGCTATGCGCGGTGCGGACGGGAGATGTGGGAGCGGCCTTCGCCGCTGGCCGGCTACTTCACGACGTGCGGGAACATTCACGACGGAACCCTGGCCTATCGCGTGGCGGGGCTGCCGCTGACGGTGGAACGAATCCTGCGAGGGCAGGCGCGCTCGAGCTCGATGTGGGACATGCGATTCGAGGCGCGGGAAGTGAAGCTGCTGTTGCGGCTGCCGTTCATGCTGGCCGGGTTGGCGCTGGGCGCGTGCCTGTGGTGGGTGACGCGGCGCCTGTTTGGGAATGCGGGGGGTTACATTTCCCTCGCGCTGTATTGCTGTATGCCCGAGGTGGTGCGGGCGTCGACGACCCCGAATAACGAAATTCTGGCAGCGTTCGGGGTGTTCTCGACGATTTATCTGGCCATTGGGGTGGCGCATGCCCTGCAGGGGCCGCCGAGGAAATGGCGTCCGAGGATTGTGCTGCTGACTCTGGCGCTGGGGTTCACGGCGGCGGCGCATCTTGCGGCGTTTGCCGTCGCGCTGGCCTTCACCGTGGTCTTTATGGCCTGGGTGGCGGAGGGGCGGCGAGCGTACATTCCGACGCTGCTGATTGTCTGGGTGGTGGGCGCGTTTCTCCTGTTGTTCGCCTCGTATGCGTTTCATCCGGATGCGTTCAGCTACGTGTTCCGCAGCGCGGCAGGCCGGATGTGGCTGTCGATGGACGGGGCGCGCTGGTTCTTCTCGAATCCGGCGAACGCAGCGTTCACCATGGCGGTGCTGGCGGCATTGGCGCTGTACGTTGGGTCGCGGCGATCGCGGTATTTCGGGAATACGGCCCCGCTGCTGGTCGCGGTGCCGCTGATGGTGCTGGTAACGACAGGGGTAGAGTCGAAGCCCTGGCTGTGGGGGCTCCCCTTCCTGATTGCTTTTGTGGGAGGGGTTTTTGCCGACGCGCTGGAAACCCGGGGAAGGAAGGCGTTTTACTGGGCGACGGCGGTCGTGCTGGCGGCACAGGCAGGTTTATGCGGGGCCTGGCTGTGGGGGCTGGCGCGGGCCGGTGCGCTTCGCGTCCCGTAAGATCAATTGGCGCCGTTACCTCGGGATCTTGCCGGGGGAGAGACCTTTCTCCACGGTTTCACAGAGGACGAGGCAGCTTTCCGGGCTCTTCGACCTTCTAAGAACCTGAAAGATGGGCACGCCAAACCGGATGTGAAGTCGGGGGCGATGAGGTCGTGTGTGAGCAGCATCCTTCGAAGCGCCAGAGTCCGGACGACGCTGGCTTCCTTGTTTGAGGTAATGCAAAATCGGCTCGGTGTGAGCGTTACGCCTTCGCATTTCTATTTTCCTGTACCGAGCCTTAAGTCGTTCAACGGAAAGGACTGGAGAGCCCCCCGGCCCTGCTCGGGCGTGGATTTTCGCCTGGACGAGCAGATTGCACGGCTGCGGAACGATCTGACTCCGTTTACGCATGAGAGAACGTTCGGCGAGAGCAATGGCGACGGGCGGCGCCAGTTCCACTTCAATAACGGATTTTTCGAACGCATCGACGCGGAAGTGGCCTATGCGTTTGTGCGGAAGCGCAAGCCGAAGCGGGTGATTGAGGTCGGAAGCGGCAACTCGACCCTGGTCATGGCGGCGGCCATGCAGGCGAATGCGGCCGAGGGACATCCAGGAGAGCTGACCAGTATCGAGCCGCACCCGGCGCAGTATTTGAAGGATGGGATTCCGGGCCTCACACGGCTGATGGAGATGCCGGTGCAGAAGGTTCCGCTGAGCGTGTTTAAGGAACTGCAGGCTGGAGACATTCTGTTCATCGACTCCAGCCATGTGGTGTCGATCGACAGCGACGTGCTGTACGAGTGCCTGCGGATTCTGCCGGAGCTGGCGCCGGGGGTGCTGATCCATTTCCACGACATCTTCACGCCGCTGGATTATCCGGAGAAGTTCGTGAAGACGAACCTGTGCTTCTGGGGCGAGCAGTACATGCTGGAGGCCTTCCTGTCGTTCAACTCGGCGTTTAAGGTGGTTTGGTCTTCGAGCGCGATGCAGCAGTATCATCCGGACGTTCTCCGGGAGGTGTTCCCTGGGTGGGAGGGAAGCTTCGCGCGGATGCCGGACGATCTGAAGGTGTTTGCCCCGACGCTGGACGGGAAGAATGTGTGGCCGTGCAGCTTCTGGATCGAGCGGACAGAGGCGCAGGCCCAGACGGCGGCCGCGGCGTAGACGGAGGAGCAGAATAACGGAGAGGCCCGGCGCTGGAGTCAGCGTGCGGGCCTTTTCTCTGTGGCGAGCGATTTATTGTGTGGCTTGAGATCTTCGTAGGAACGGACGCCGGCCGGTGCCCGTCGCTCGCCATCGGATGAATCCGGATCAGTCGATTTCGCGGAGGCGCTGCGTCGCTTCCTGGATGGAACGCGTAAGGCGAAGCACGTCGTCGGGTTTGCCGGCGCGCTCGGCTCGATCCAGATCGATGCGCAGCTGGCGTTGCTCGTGTTCGATGGCTTGGCGGCGGATCGCGAGGATGGCGGCGTCGACATCGTCGGAGGTGGGCTCGGTGTCGTGGATAGAGAGAAAGAGCTCGGCCAGCATCTGGCGGTGGGCGGGATCGGTAATGGCGATGAGCGGGTCGGCGCCATCGGGGCGCAGGCGGAGCTGCTCGACCATGGCGCGGACGTCGGCGCGGAGGGCGGCGAGTTCGTGCGCGTGCTGGTGCCAGTTGCCTTCGGCAATGATGTAGCAGTCGCTGGAGCGCGGTGCCGAGAAGGCCTGGAGCAGGATGCGCTCGGCGTGGGTGAGGGGGAAGGTCTGCGAGGCGAGGGAGTCGCGGCGTTTGGCGGCGGCTTCTTTGAGTTCGGCGCGAACCAGGCCGGAATCGATGCCGAGCGCCTGGGCGGCATCGATGGCGAAGGCGTCGCGGGCGATGCGGTTGGGGATGCGGCGGATGTGGGGGAGCAGGAAGTTGAGCGCGTCGGCCTTGGACTTGGGGTCGCGCGAGGGAAAGAGCTGGCGGGCGCGGTCGGTTAAGTACGACTGGAAAGTGGGGGAGGCGCGGAGTGCATCGACGTAGGCCCGCGCGCCGCGTTCGCGGATGAAGCGGTCGGGGTCGAGGCCGCCTTCGAGGGTGAGGACGCGGACGTCGAAGCCCTCTTCGGTGAGCAGGGAGATGGACTTCTCGGCGGCGTTGGCGCCGGCGGTATCGGGATCGAAGTTGACGATGACGCGGGTGGCGTAGCGGCGAAGGAGGCGCGTCTGCGACTCGGTGAAGGCCGTGCCGCTGGTGGCGATGACGTTGGGGATGCCGGCGAGATAGACGGAGATGCAGTCCATCTGGCCTTCGACGAGGATCGCCCCGCCGTCCTGGCGGATGGCCTGACGGGCCTTATCCAGATTGAAGAGGACGTGGCTCTTCGAGTAGAGCGCGGTCTCGGGTGAGTTGAGGTATTTGGGACCGGCCTTCTCGCCGGTTTCGAGCGTCCGCGCGGTGAAGGCGATAACGCGGCCGGCTTCGTTGGCGATGGGGAACATGATGCGCTTACGGAAGCGGGAGTAGATGGGGCCGGGACTGCCGTCTTCCTGTTCCTTCCAGGAGAAGAGTCCGGACTGGCGGAGAGTGTCGGGATCGGCGAGGGACTGCAGGCGCTCGCCGAGGGCGCGGAAGGAGTCGGGCGCGTAGCCGATGCGGAATTTGGCCTGGCCGTCGGCGTTGAGGCCGCGGCCGGTGAGGTATTCGCGGGCGGTGGCGGCTTCGGGGGAGCGGAGCTGTTCTTCGAACCAGGCGGTGGCGGCTTCGTGGAGGTCGAGGAGCTTGCCGCGCACGCGGTGCTCGGCGGCTTCTTCAGGGGAGGAGAATTCGCGTTTGGGGAGAGGGATGCCGGATTTTTGGGCGACGGTGC
>DASZYN010000256.1:0-11192 GCA_035545435.1 Acidobacteriaceae bacterium
CGCCTGTTGACCTCTCGCCATCGCCAAAGCTGAAGGTCTCGCCGGGGAACTCTCCCAACCGGCCTAACGTCCTGACGAGGGGGAGTTGATCTCGAAATGGATGCTGACCTCAGTTTCGAAAGGGATCGCATTCCCGTACGCAAGCCATGGGCGATAGCGCCATGAACGCACGGCGAAAACAGTCCCAGGCTGAAGCAACGGCGGTCCGCTGACGGCGTGAGCATCTAGGACCGAGCCCTTCGGGCCAATCGTGAGGGCAACAACCACCGTGCCTTCGACGCCGGCGGCGCGGGCAATCGCGGGATACGACGGCGGAGCGCCTGAAAGCTTCATGGTTGCCGCGACCGCGGGATCCACTCGCACGGGCTGACCACGGACCGCGTCGTGAGACGAAGTTTGCGGCTCCATAGCAGGCGGATGAACCGGCGCGGGCGGCTTCGCCTGCTTCGCATGCGACACAGGCAGAGGCTGAGGCGCGGGTTGTGACGGAGTCGCAGCAGCAGCCGCTGTGCCTGTTGTGTCGGCTTCGACCGGAACCGAGGCGCCGCTGGCGGAGGCTGCAGGGGCCGTGGCTTCGGATGTCTCGAAAGAAGGCGGCGCGGGAGCCCGGCTCAGGTAAAGAACCAGAAAGAGGGCCCCGGCCACCGCATAGGGCGATGCGATGGCGAGAACGTTTGCTAAGCGCCACCCCAGGGAAGTTGCTCCGGGGTCGGTTGTTGAAGCTGAAGGCACGCTTACATCCGGCAAGCAGGGATGGGCAGAATTGTACGGGATGTTGCGTCGGAAGCAAGTCGGGCGGATCGTCCTGAGACAATGGGTGCGTGTCCGGCGTAAAGGCTACGTTTTCGATCCCGGTAGGAGAAGGGACGCTGCACTGCGAGGCGGTTGTGCCCGAAGGCCCGACCACCCTGACCCAGTTGCTGCCGATTATTCGAAACCTGGAAAGCGCCATCGGTGCGCGTGTGGCGCAGGAGGCCGAATCCGCGGGGAGGCCGATTACGTGCGGTCCGGGATGCGGTGCGTGTTGTCGTCAACTCGTTCCAGTGAGCCTGTTCGAAGCCGAATCGCTGACGAACTGGATGCGCACGCTGACGGACGAGCAGCAGTCGTTATTGCAGGAAAGGTTCCATCGCGCGCTGCTCGCACTACGGGAAGCTGGAGTCATTGACAAGATTCTGAGCGATGAATGGATCGCTGGAGGAGAACCTGTCACCCAACTGGCAATCGATTATTTCCATGCCGGCGTACCCTGCCCGTTTCTTGAGAACGAGAGTTGCAGCATCCACCCCATTCGTCCGCTCAGTTGCAGAGAATACCTGGTGACGTCGCCGCCGGTCCTGTGCCAGGATCCGGCTGCCCATCCGGTGGCCGGTCTGCAGTTTCCCTTGAAGCTCTCGCGGACGCTCTACAATCTGGGGCGGCAGATCGAACAGGACCCGCGGGGCTGGATTCCCCTGGTATTTTTGCCGGCGTGGGGCAAGAGCGGATTTCGACCAGGCGAACACGTTGCAGGCACCGGTGAAGAATTGCTGAGGCGATTCCTCGAAGAGGCGATGGGCGCGCCTCCACAGCCAGAACAGTGATCGCGAGCCGGGTGCACCGAACCGGTGAAGTCCGCTGCGAATCCCCGAGAGGGCTATCGTCCCAAGAACTTCTCCAGTATGCCGAGTTCCCTGTCGGCTCGATCCATGTACTGGTTCGCGGTCTCGAGATCGTTCTGGGTTAGCGCGAGATTCGACTCGTTCAGATCATTGTTCAGGCTGCTAAGAGCGGCGAGAATGTCGCCGCGAAGGTCCAGCCCCTGCGCCTGCTGCTGGGAGCGGATCGACTGAACGCCGCTCTTCGCCGCATCGGCGCGCGCGCCGAGGTTCGCATAGCGATCGCGCGCGGTTCGGAACTCCTGCGCGGAGGGTGCGGCGTTCGCGGATGCGGGAGCCGAGGCGCTTTGCGCCGGCACATCATTGGCAGGCGCACTCGCCGGGCCTCGAGAAGTGTAAGGTTCCCGCTGGTGTCCGCCCGCGGTCGCTCGATGAGATGGGGAATGGTTCTCGCTCGCCGGTGTCGGCGTCGCGGCTTCGGCAGAAGGAGAAGGCGTCGGGCTGGCAGCCGCGGGTTGCGTAACGTCTGGCGGAGGAGCGGGCGTGGCATCCTGCGGAGACGGCGTCGGCGTCGCAGTCGCCGCAGGCGTTGGAGTCGACGATGAAGTCGTTGCCGCGGACTGCGGTTGCGCATCGGAGACATTGGCCGATGCCGTCTCCGCCCGCTGACCAGCATGCGTTGCCAGCATCCGCGGCAGCAGGGTCGCAGCCGCTGCGATCGCGATGAGCGCTGCCACGGCACCGAGAGCCATCCACAACGTGCGCCGGTTCTTTGAAGCCGGTTGCGGAATGGGGGGCACGGCGACCGGCGCGAATCCACCCTGCGGTTGGTTTGGCTGGGATTGTGGCCGGAATGGCTGCTGTTGCGGTTGCGGCGAAGCCTGAAATGCCCCCTGGGGCTGTGGCGTGGCCGTCGTTGGGAACTGCAGCGCATCCTGGGTCGCTTTAATGGCGTTCCGGAAGGCATCCGCTGACTGGAACCGGTCGGTGGGCTCCTTCGCCATCGCGCAAAGAATGATGCTGTTCAGCGCAGGCGGCAGCGAGGGATTCACTTCAATGGGCGGCTTCGGCGTCTCGTTCAGTTGCGCATTGAGCACGGTGAAAGAAGTATCTGCCTGGAAAGGCCGATTGCCCGTCACCAACTCGTAAAGCGTAACCCCAAAGGAGTACAGGTCGGAACGCGCATCGACCGTGCCGCCGCGGACCTGCTCCGGTGACATATAGTAGACCGACCCCATGGTTGTGCCGGGGCGCGTAAGCTGCAAATCGCCGCCGGATTTCGCAATTCCGAAGTCCATCAACTTGGCCAGACCATGCGCGGTCACCATGATGTTGGAAGGCTTGATGTCGCGATGCGTGATGCCGCGGCCATGCGCATAACTGAGCGCGGAGAGCACCTGCATCGCATACTCGAGTACCAGATTGAGCGGAATCCGCGACTGGCTGGCGAGTTGATCGAGTGTGGAACCCTCGACAAATTCCATCACCATCACCAATTGGTTCTCAAACTGGAATGCAGTTCGCAGCTGGGCGATATTCGGATGTTCCAGAGTCGCCAGGGTGCGAATTTCCGCCGTAAAGCGTGCGGCGAGCTCCGGCTCCGATGCGTAGTCCGGCAGAAGGACCTTCATCGCCTCCACTCGGTCGGAGATGACATTGCGGACGCGGTAGACGCGCCCCATCCCGCCGGTTCCAAGCAGGCTCTGAACTTCGTAATCACCAATGCGCTGACCCGCTTCTAACGCCATGTGCAAACCTCGTGGGACAGATGTGTCGGGGGTATAGGGCCAACAACTGAGGAGCGCAACGAGTTTACTGTATTTACTACTGCATTCGGGGAGAAATCTGTTCGAAAGCAGCGTAGTCGGAGGATCACTCCCGGGGTATTCTTTCCATGCGCATGGCATGAGTGGCCGGCGGAATTTTGATCCAGAACCGGGACGCTGATGCGGTGCGAATGCGATTCGCATAAAATCGCGGAACCGGTTGTGGGAACCTGCGAGTGCTCAGCAATGTCCGTACGGAATGCCCTCAAAATCGACGCGTTCGGCATCAGCGACGTCGGCTGTCAGCGCACGAATAACGAAGACAGCTTCAGCTATGACCTGGCGTCGCAACTGTTCGTGGTGTGCGACGGCATGGGCGGCATGGCGGCCGGTGAGTTGGCCAGCGGAACCGCGGTGCAGGAATTGCTCCGCAGCTTTACTGCTTCGGACCCCGGTCAGCCCATCGAGGAGCGCTTATACGACGCCATCGCGGACGCAAATCGCAGCGTCTTCGCCCTGGCGGAGGGAAGTGCCGAACTGAAAGGAATGGGCACCACCCTGGTTGCAGCCTGTGTGGAAGGCGAGAAGCTGGTGGTAGCCAACGTAGGAGACAGCCGTGCGTGGTTTCTGCGCAATGGCAGCTGCGCGCAGATCACACATGACCACTCCTTCGTCGCTGAACAGGTGCGCATCGGCGCGATGAGCCCCGAGCAGGCCGGCGTGTCACCGCTGCAGTCACTTCTGACCCGCGCCATCGGACAGGCAGAGGCCGTCGAGCCCGATATCTTCACCGCCCCGCTGGAGCCGGGAGACATTCTTTTGCTGGCCACCGATGGGCTGTCGCGTTATGCGGACACCGATACAATTGCAGGGATTGTTCTGAACAGCGCAACGCTGGAGCAGGCGTGCCAGGCGCTCATCGAATGCGCAAAATCCCAGGGCGCGGTCGATAACGTGACGTGTCTGCTGTTGCAGGTCATCGAAGGCGAACCCGAGACCTCCGCGCCTTAGTGAGCGACGACGGAGACGCAACGAATTCCGCTGAGCCCGCCCGGCATCAGATAATTCGCGTTTGCTCCTGAAAACTCCAGGTGAACAACGAGTGGCGTTCCGTTCACGACAATGGGCGTGTTCGAGACCTCTAGCGGGTAGGCAAGGCGAACGGGATTGCCGGCCTGTTCCACGTGACCCTTGTCGATCAGATGGAGCAACGCCCACGGTCCGGAAAACTGCAGCAAAGGCAACGTACCCGTCGCATAGGTGGCGATCAACTGAGATTGCTGGCTCGTTTGCGGCGACCACGTGAACTGATGCGAAACGTCGGATCCTGAAATTCGCTGCTGGTCAATTTGCAGCGTCACCCCCTGAATCCCTCTTGAAGGCAGGATGTGCGCGTTGAACGTGATCCCTCCGGGAGTGGCGGGATAGAGGAGTGCGGAAAGTCCGGCGACGCGGTTGAAGAACCTCAGGAAATCGGTATTGAGCCGCATCGGGCTGTTCGGCGCGGCGACGAAGGTTGTGCCTTCCTGGATCATGAGCGGCTTCAGCGTCGTGTCGTAGAACTGCCACAGCGCGCCACTACCCGGCTGCAGTACCCCGGAGAGTTCAGCCGGCGTTGCGTCGACGGTCGAGTTGGGATTGAATGGGAACTTTGTCATGAGAGGGGCGAACGCCGAGCAGAAGCCGGCGCCCGCGGCGTTCGCCTGCTGCGGACCGCGTCCACGCACCACCTCGTCGACAGAATTGATGGGCGCCTGCAGCAGCGCCAGCACCGTTTGATCCACATGTCCCTGCGGATCCAGATTGAACGCCTGCGAAGTCTGACTGGCTGCGGTGTGGGCGGAGGCCGAGGCGGTCAGAATCGGTGTGACGGCCGCAGGATTGGTCGCTGCCGTGGGATCCTGCGCGACCTGCGCTACCGCACTCTGCAGACCCAGCAGCCCGTTGACGTAGTTCGTGTTGCCCGAGCCGACGAATTTTTCCGCGCTTTGCGGCGCGACCACCGCCTGTACCGGTTGAAATTCTTTCGCGATCTGCGGATCGGCCACAGCGGTGTTGTGCGATGCGGTGTAGAAAAGCGCAAGCAGCGGCGAACTGGGATTCGAAACGATCTGAAGCTTTGCTGCCGCGTCGCCGAGGCTGTGATAGCGGATCACCTGCGCCGCATGCAGCCACGCCCGCCACTCGGACTGGAAATCCTGCTGATAACGGGTGGTCAGCTGCTGCATGACGCTGGCGCGATCGAGCGACGGCGGCGCCTGATTGCCAAGCACCCACGCCTCCCCGCTGAAGTAGCGATCGGGATGCAGGATCGCGTCGTGCATGAAGTCGAAGCCATCGTGCGTGAAGGCGCCCGGGATGATGCGCGCGTCGACGACGGTGGACCCGGAACCGGGATAGTCGCGATTGAAGTCGATCGGATGCGCGACTTTGCCCGCTGCCGTGAGCATCTGTTGGTAGATGCGCTCGAAGCCGCCGAAGCTCGCCAGATAGGTGCGCGCGTGCGTGACCACCGACATATCCGCGGCGATCGAATAGGGATTTTTGCGCGCCAGCTGTGCGGCGTAGAAATCGAATTGTTGGCGTGCGAGCCGGAGCTGATCGTCGGTCTCAGGCGTCCGGCCGTTTTCCCAGTACTGCACCAGAACGGGACTGAGAAACTCCACCGTACTCTTATCGGGATTGCTGGTGGTGATCAGATAGGCCTTGAGCGGATTGTAGGCAGCGGAATAGTCAGCACCGGCAGGCGGCGTACCGGGAAGTCCACCGAGCGCGCTCAGCAGACTGGCCTGCGTGTTGGCGAGCAGCAGGGCGCGGAATCGGTCGAAATAAATCTGGCGCGCCGGCTTCAACAGATCGTCGCCGCGATAGAGCCCCCAGCGATAACTGAGCGGCGCGCCGTCCTGCTGGTATTTTTCAAGCTGAACGATCTTCTGGCGCAGAGCGTCGAGGGCAGCCAGGTCTCGCGTGGGCGCGAGTGTGCCCGCCGGAACACTGCCGGAAGGCAGCGCACTGGCCGCCGAAGCGATCGATTGCACGAGGCTGGAGTTGTTCGCCCACGAAACCACCAGACAGATGAACCACACAAACAGCACGAAAGAGAGGGATGCCAGCGCGATCCGGCGGAAGATGTGGGTGCGTCCGCTGTTGCTCGTTGCCGCCAGGGCCGCCCGATCGTCGAGAATCGCTGACGAAAAGAGGCGCGGCAGGAAGCACCACTGCGCGACTTTCTGCGAAACCATCTGCGGCGCGGGGTTCGCTGCGGCTGCGCGCATCTGCTCAATGGAAAACATGCGGGTGGCCCCGGCGTCTGCGGGTGGAGGTGGCGTGGCAGCCGCGGAGGCGACAACCTGCTCGATGACCTGCGCCCGGACCCCGCTGAAATAGAAGCCGCGGAGATAGGGGTTGGCGTTCAGATGGCTGGGGCGGGCCAATTCGACCAGAAACGTGGTCAGGGCATTGCGCAGCTTGTTTAGCTCGCGCGGAAATTCGTAAACCGGATCCAGATTCTTTGCATCGTTCTCGCGCGTCAATAATTCCAGGCGGAACTCGCCCAGAGAGAAGATGACCTGGTCGAGTGAAGTGGTGATTTCCTTCGTCGCCTGTTCTGCATAAAGCCCGGCGCCGGATTCGGAACGCTGCAGCGCCATGCCCACTGGCTGCAAAGCCTCATCGGGACTTAGATTGCGAACGTACTCGGTGAAGCTCGGAACCCGGTCGAGCTTCGTAACGATGACATAGACGGGGATTCCCGTGCCCATCTGCCGCGCTAAATCGCGCAGCATCTGATTCCCACCCCGTGCGGCGTTCATCACCGCATCCGGCGCGGATGCGCCCAGGAACTGCTCGGCACTTACGCAAAAAACGGCGGCCCGGACAGGGGCCTGCTTGCCCATGGCCGAGCGCACCAGCTTCGGCCGTGTTTTCCGAATGAGCTTGCTCCACAGCGCTGGATTTTTTCTTACCGCCTCGCCCGCTTCAACCAGAACGCATTCACGCGTGTACCAGACGTTGGCGACAGATGTCGGGGCGATCTCCTGATTGCGATAAACCTGCCCGGCGATCAGCTCGGGATCGAGTCCGCATTTCAGCACAGTCGTCGTCTTGGCGGAGTTGGCCTCGCCCAGCACGTAGAGCAGCGGAAGAGTGTCCAGGGTCTTCGGCCCGGTGCGCTGCGCGGTGGCGAGCTGCCTTTCCGCTTCGCGCAGGATCGTATCCAGATCGGTCCCGCCGGGAAGTCCTGCGGCGGCGCTGTCACGTTTCTTCTCGCGGAAGTAGAGAAAGAGGATGATGCCCGCCACACCGGCCCCGATAACAAGGAGCAGGATGCGAAGCAGGATCAGCGCGGTGCCAGTCAGACCCATGAGAGGTCCCGCCGCCCAGGCGAGCAGGATCGCAACGATCAGGACTAAGGCTGAAACCAGAATCGATAGCAACGCAGGCTCCTATGGCGCGCTGAAGGTGGAACTTTGAACGTGGGCAACACCGGAGCCCAGGACAAGATCGAATCCGCCGAAGGCAACGAAAACGAGAGCGGCGAGTGCGCACACGGCGATGAGCAGAGCTCGGGTCCAGGGATCTTTAGTGCGCACAGCACGCACTTCCGGACGGACAACGAGAGGCGTTAGGTGCGCCGGACCCCGCACACGCTGGATCTTCGCAATCGCCTGCCGCTGGAGCTGATGCAGCTCGCCCGAGTCGCCCAGCGCATAGCGTCCCCGATAGCCCACCTGCATACATAAGCAATGAATCTCGAGAGCGTCGGCGTTCTCCGGCGAGTCCGGCTGCGAAAGCAGCGTGCGCAAATTGCGAAAAAATGTCTCACCGGCAAGGTGGCCACCGAACAATTCTTCCTGAAGCGGCCGGCGAGCCCATTCAGCAAAGACCGGGCTTTGCAGGTTGAGCACGCTCTCATCCATGTAGGCGACAACGGCGAAGACCGCCATCTGCACGGTTTCGCTGGAGTAACCGAGTGCGCGCCCATCCTGCATCGCCCCTTGCAGAGAACGGCGCATATGCGCGCGGAAGCTTTCCGCATCCTGCACCTGCTGCCGCTGGAAGCGAACCCGCAGGATGGCGGTGAGCGTTTCCTGGAAACACAAGGCGAGACTGTTGACGCGGGGAACGCTCATGAAGGCTCCACGACGACGATGACCTCGAACACCGGGTGGGAAATCTCACCCGGAATATAAATGCCCACGCTGCGCGTTTGCAGAATGTGCTCCCAGCACGGGCCGGATGTTTCGATGGAGAAGTAATGCATGTCCGCCTCGGCGCGAACGGCCGCCGGCGGAACCGGCAGATGGGTCAGGGTGAGGCCGGGCAGAGCTCGCCTGACCAGTTCGGGCACGAATTTGGAAGAGCAGACTTTGACAAGCATCGGGACCTGGCGAAGCAGATCGGACTCGCCCATAGAAGAGCGAATCCCAACAATCCAGCGGGCCCGCCGCAGACAGCGCTCATCGCGAACCTCGGCCGCCTGAATATAAGGCTCGACGGGATGAAAATCGAGTCGAACAGTATTCGAAGGCACGACAATCTCGAGGTGTCGACGGATGTGCGCGTCCAGCGCGCGGAACGCTGGCCCGGGGTCGCGGTGGTCGTACGAGGGCAGTTGGCGGGGGTCGGAATCGATCGAAAAAGTACAGAGCGCACCCGCAAGGCGAGACAACTCGAGGAACACGTCCTCCGGGTGTGCATGGCGCGTGGTCGCCAGATGCTGCAACGGCGCCAGCGCGCTGTGCAGTGCGTGAAGAAACCAGTAGTTCGCCACGTCCAGCGCCCCCGTACCGGCTTCAAAGCGCCCCTGCCGGCGCGCGCTGCGTGAGACGGTTGCGCTTTTTTCCCCGACAGCGTCCAGAAGGCGCTTCACCAGCAGCATAAGCGGCTCGCTGGCGTTCAGCCGCAGGCACGGCGGGATGAAATCCTCGTCGTAGACCAGGTGTGCGCGGCCGTCGCGCAGAACGCGCGCGACCGGAATAGCGAGCATCTCCGGAGTCAGCTCCGCTTCCGTCAGAAGACGGATGTTCTTGCGGCCCAGCGCTACTTCGCGTTCGTCCACGCCATTGGTTTCGTCGCGCAGCACGCGCTGCATTACGGAAAAGCGGGTGCCGTTCGCGGCATCGCTCGGGTCGAAGTCGAAGCCATTGTCACGCCGCCCGGCAACAGCGAGGTAGAGCGGCAGCGCGGCATCGGTGGCAGGAAAGAGATCTGCGAGGGTCCGTGCCTTCGGTGCGGGGTCGGAACCGGGAATGTCGAAAGTCAATCCATCGGGAAAGATTCCGGAGGCGTAAAGAAGCGCCGCATCTCCGTTGCGGATCGCTTTCTGATCCAGTTCTGCGTGCAGCAGGCCCCAGGGCTCATGCCAAAGGCTTGCCGCCAGAAAGGCGACCGAATCTTCGAAGTAGCGGCTCTGCGTCTGAAAATGGTGAGGGCTGAGGTACATCCCCTCCGACCACACCACGCGTGACAGGAATCTCATAGATCAAACCGGTACTGGAGTGCGGCAGCTGAACCGTGTGCAGACAGGGTACAGCCCCGGCGATCAGCGGGTGGGCGCTTCGCTGATGACCTTCTCACTGAGTGCCGCCAGGCGTGTGTGAATCGTAGGCTGCCGGCTCTTTACTGTCAAGCAAACGCCATGTACCCTGGTGCTGAGCAAACGATCCTGGTGAAGAGGACGGCGATGTATGGATCAGCCGAAGATTCCCCTGGGGAATCCGGAGCCCGGCCAGCGGAACGAAACCGAGAATTCAGGGCCGGCGAGTGCAACAGGAATCTTTGGAACCATCGCGCCGTCCAACCCGTCGCCGGATGAGGATCTGTTTGCCTCCCTCGCCCGCATGAATCCTTCCTCCGCGCCGGCAACCCCGCCATTGGATACAGAAGACGCTGTGAAACCCTCGGTTGAACCGGAGAAACCCGCGCAATCCCCGCGGCCGGGTGAGTTCACGCAGATGCTGCAGTCGCTGAAAAAGCCGGAGTCGGGATCGTCGCCGCAACCTGCCGCAACCCCGCCGCAGGACTTGGCCCGCATCTTCAGGCAGATTTCCGTGGAACGGAAACCTGCACCAGAAACGCCTGTGTACTCGCCCAAACCGGCAGGTTCTCCGGCCTCCCCACCGGCGGCTCTTTCCCCGTCGGCCGCAGCCGCTCCGCAACCGCCGGCAGCCGGTACACCAGGAAGTTTCACCGGCATGTTTCAGTCTCTCGGCGGCCAGCTTGACGCAAATCAGCCCGTTCCTGCACCCGCGGCACCGGCAGCGGCCACACCCGCGCCATCCGCCGCGGAGGCCAGGCCTGCTTCGTCGCCGCCAGGTGAATTCACGCAGTTTTTCAAAGCGGTTCCGAGTGCCGCCGCGCCTCCCGCCCAGCAACCGCCCCCTGGCTTTCCGGCGCAGCCGGTGCAAAAGAGCCCTGGGGCGTTCACGCAGATGTTCTCGCAACCGGCGACACCGGCTGCAGCACCCGACCCGGCTTTTCCAACGCAGCTGGCGCAGAAGAACGAGCCGGGATCCTTCACCCAGGCGTTTTCGCAACCGACTGGTCCAGCGGCTCCTTCCTCGCCACCCGCATATTCCTCCCCACCCGCATATCAGGAGGCGCCTAAGCCGCAAAGCGATTTTTGGTCGGGCGCAATTCCTCCCGCGACCCCTTCGTCCACCCCTCCCGGGCAGGGCGGATTCACGCAGCTCTTTCAATCGTTGAATGACGAAGGCCCCGCGCCCTATAAACCTCCCGAGGCGCCGTTTTCACCTGCACCAGCAGCAGCTCCAGCATCCGCCGCCGCTCCAGGAGGCGGATTCACCCAGCTGTTCCGTACGCTGTC
>DASZYN010000257.1:0-6323 GCA_035545435.1 Acidobacteriaceae bacterium
CAAGGCGAAGGAAAAGCTGCAGGCGGTGGCCGACAAGATTGGGTATCCGGACAAGTGGCGCGACTACTCGAAGCTGGAGATGAAGCCGGACGACGCCCTGGGGAACTCGCTGCGCTCGCGCGAATTTGAGGTCGACTACCAGCTCAACAAGATCGGCAAGCCGGTCAACCGCCAGGAGTGGCAGATGACCCCGCCGACGGTGAACGCATACTACGATCCGTCCATGAACGACATCAACTTCCCTGCCGGCATTCTGCTGCCCGCGTTCTACGACAAGGACGCGACCGATGCGACGAACTATGGGCACATCGGAGCCGTAGTCGGGCATGAGCTGACCCACGGCTTCGACGATGAAGGCGCGAAGTTCGACGCAAAAGGCAATTTGAAGGACTGGTGGACTCCGGCCGACGAGAAGAATTTCCAGCAGCGAACCGATTGCGTAGCCAACGAATACAGCCAGTTCAACGCGGTGGACGATCTGAAGCTGAACGGCAGGCTGACCCTCGGCGAGAACACAGCGGACAATGGCGGTCTCCGTCTCGCTTATATTGCCCTCATGACGCGGCTGGCCGAGGGAAAACCCTCAGCCAATACAGCCGAACAGAAGGCCGAGTCCTCGCTCACCCCACAGCAGCAGTTCTTCCTGGGCTATGCGCAGAATTACTGCAGCAACGCCCGCCCGGAATTTCTGCGCATGATTGCCCAGACGGATCCGCATTCTCCCGATCCGCTGCGGGTTCGCGGCGTGCTGGTCAACATGCCGGAATTCGCGCATGCCTTCAAATGCAAACCGGGACAGCCCATGGCGCCAGTGAAAAGCTGCCGCGTCTGGTAATAACTCTGATAAGTCGTTTTGATGAGAGTTAGACCCGATAGTAGTATCTTCGCCAGACTTAAGTAACTCTTTTGTTGAGACCATAAGTAGTTGTTTCGGTCGAGATAAATTAGTACTTTCGTGCAGTTTTCGGCCTGCCAAGTCTGGAAATCTTTGTGAATTTTGCAATTCCACTTTCGCGTTAGTCTCGGGCTGCGTCGATCGACGCCACGAGGAAAAAGCCCGATGAAAAAGACCTTTCGAGTTGCCGTTCTGTCCACCGTCCTTGCTCTTTGCGCCGCTCCTGTATTCGCCGATCCGGGCGGCAATGATCCGCCGCCTCCCGGACAGAAAGGTGGAAGCAACGGGACTCTGTCGCCAGGCACCACCGGCAGCATTATCCTGTCCATTCTGACCACTGTCGCCGGCTAGACCGCCCCGTCGGCCTGCCGCGCCCCGGGGACTTCTGCCATACGCGGAAGTCCCTGGAGTGGCGTATCTTAGGGTCAAGGCGGACCGATGCATTTCACAGCGCTCACAATTTTCTACTGGATCGAGGCTGTGGTGGTCGATCTGGCGCTGCTCTTTGTGCTTTTTTATCGCCACCGCTGGCGGCAATTCCCCATCCTTACATTCTGGCTAATCTTCCTGGTCGCTCGGTCCATCGCCCTGATGGTGCTGTATGCGAATGATTTAAGGCGCGGGTACACCATTACATGGATGGCCTGTCTGGCCCTTGATTTCGCGTTGCAGCTGGGAATCGTTGTGGAGATTGCCCGCATCGTCCTGCGCCCCACCGGCACCTGGGTTCAGGACGCCCGGTCGCGCTTTGCGATGGGGGCTCTGGCAGCCTTCGCGGTGGCCGGCATCTTCACGTGGTGGATTTCGCCGCCAGCCGCCAATGCCCGCCAGATGTGGCAGGTGCGAGCCAACCTGTTCACTTCCCTCGTGATCTGTGAGCTCTTCATCGTGATGACGATGGCGGCCAACCGGATGGGCCTGGGATGGCGCAACCATGTGATGGCGATCGGCCAGGGACTAACTGCCTGGAGTACGATCATGGTCGTCAAGACCAGCGTGGAGAGTTACTTTGGAACACAGCACCACTACCTTCAGCTGGAACAGATTCGCTATCTGACCTATCCTGCAGCAGTTTGCTGGATTGCCGTGCAACTTTGGCGGGATGAGCCTGAACGTAAGCCGATTTCCTCCGATTTACAGGAATATATCCTTGCGCTCCACAGGCGCGTCGAGTACGATCTTCGCAGACTTGACGCTCGGCATTAGTAGCTGCGGCATAATTGGATTCGGAGCCGCTCGGCTCTCCTGAAAGAAAGGCTTTTTCGTGGTGCCTTATCTCCTCCTGGGTGCGGTTGTAGGTTGCCTGATCGCGGCTGCCCTCAAAACCCAGTTATCCGCCATCCGGGTCGATCGTCGCAGCTGGCAGGACCTGGTGGCTCAGCTGAAGCGCATCGAATTCGAGCGTGTTACTTCCGTAGCGCGCGACTATCTGGATCCGCACGAAGGACAAATTTCCCTTGAGCCCAGCGACATGTGGCTGATGCTCGGCGGCCGCGATGGACTCCGCCGCATGCGGGAGAATGCCAAACTCATGGTCCTGCTTGCCGCCCACGCGCAGCAGTGGAACTTCGACGAGGGCGTCATCGTCACCGAGCGGATGCGCCGCGATGCCGTCCGTTTGCGCAGCGCCATCCGCCACATCGAGCTCGCGCTGACCTTCCATCGGATCCTGCGCCGCTCGGCGACTCTGATCCCGTTCTACCTGCACGAAGCCGCCTCGTCCTACTACCTGATGCGGCAGCGCCTGCTGGCCCTGTATCAGACAAGCCACTCAGGACTCTATCCACAGCTCGCCGACGTTCTTTAACGCGGCGTTTCTCCACCCCTGTCATCCCTGCTTTTCCCCAAACCCCCACCCTGTCATCCCGGCCGAAGCGGAGGGATCTGCTTCTCTTTCGCAAAGAGAAATTTCTCGGCCACCCTGAAAACAGGACCCGTCAGGGACAACTTCCCGGCACCCGGGGGCGCTCCGAATAAGCAGAGGAGATGCTATGGCGAATCGAGACAAAGAGAAGACGGAACCAGAACCGAAGCAACCCCATCACTCCGTGATGATGGATGCCATCCGCCACGTGGGACCAACGCTCGAAGCCGAAGGAACCTTCCTGCCGAGCGACGAGCTGCCGGAAAACGTGATCGAGCGCGAGGGTCTGATCGAAAGCGGGACCAGGGGCGCGGCGGCCGAAGATGAGTACGATCGCGAAGCCGACGCGATGGGCGCCGAGCGTCTGCAAACCCGCCTGCCCGGAGACACAAGCTCGGATCCGCACACCGATACCGTCGCTGACAACGCCGCTACGATGGATGACGATCGCAAGGCGAAAAAGAAAGGGCGGAGCGCTGCGTAAGCGAGTGAAGAGTTATGAAGTGACAATGTAGACGTGCGATCAGCTACGTAGCTTGCCGCCCTGCTGTTCCAGCACGGCAACGACTTGCTGCGACCATTTCTGTACTTCTTCCTCGCGCAGGGTTCGCTCGTGCGACTGGAACAACACGCGCAGCAGCAGGGAGTAGTGACCGATCGGCGCGAGTTTGCCTTTCGCGTCGCGCAGAACCTCCTTCGGCTCGAAGCTGCGCAGTTCGGGAATGGCCAGAGCCTGGATGGCCGAGGCGAGCCGTCCCCAGTAAACGCTGTCCGGCAAAACGAAAGAGAAGTCGCGGCGCACCGGCTGGTAGCGCGACAACTCCTCAATGATCGGCTGACGCAATGCCTGCTTGTAGAGCCGATCGAGCCAGAACTCACCAATCCACACCGCCTGCTTGAGCTTGCGGCGTTCGGCCTCGGCAGGATGCAACTGGCCGAACCATCCCACCGTGGCGCCGTCGAGAACCGCACGGGCGCTCCGCCCAGGATGCAGCCAGCCGGGCATCAGCCCAGACTCAGCAGGGAAGCGATCGAAATCGAGTGACCTTGAAGCGAACTTCCCAAGCAAGGTTTCAGCCAGACCTTTCAGGTCGTAGAAGCTTGCCGGTTGCGCGACAAAAGCGCTGCCCGTCGCGCCGAAGGCCAGGGTGGGCCGCTCTTCCACGCGGTCGGGGCCGCCACTGAAGGCGGTGCCCATCTCGAACAGGGCCGCCCCTTCGACGTCGCGGCTGATGTTGAGCGAAAGCATGTCGAGCATGCCCGGCAACAGCGAAGGGCGCAGCATGCCGGCTTCCTCGCTCAGTGGATTGCCGAGCGCGACGAACGAACCCGGCTCACGTGCGAATCGGGCCGCATCTTCGGCCGAACAGAAGGTCGAAGAGATCGCCTCGTTCCAGCCCAAAGCAAGGAGTGTCGTGCGTACGGCGCGCTCCTTTTCGGCCCAGGGCAGCTCCACGACGCTGCCGGCGAAGGCGGGCAGTGTATTCCTGAATCGGTTGTAGCCGTAGACGCGCGCGATCTCTTCGATGAGGTCAATCTCACGCTCGAGGTCGAGACGCCAGCTGGGCAGCGTGACCGAGTAACGGCGACCGGCGTGCGCCGTTTTGCCTTCCGTAATCGACGCTGTTCCGATTGTGGCGCGAGAGGGATCGAGATCCCGGCCCGAGCTTTGTGCGGCGCTTCCGTCGTGGCCATTTTCTGCTACCCCGCAGCCAAGCCGAGTCAGGATGTCCACGGCCATGGGCGCCGTGATCCCCGCCGGATCTTCCGTGGGGCCCAGAATGCGGTGCACCTCGCTCAGGCTGAACATTACGCTCGGCCGCTTGGCCGTGCGCGCGACGGCTTCAGGAATGACAACGTCGACCAGCTCGCCTTCGGCCGTCCCTCCCGATTCCAGAACGATTCTGCTGACAAGCGCGGAGGCAATGGGCGGGGCATTGAAGTCGGCGCCGCGTTCAAAGCGATGCGAGGCATCGGTGTGGAGCAGATGGCGCTTCGAAGAACGCCGCACGCTGGCGGGATCGAACCAGGCGGCTTCGACGAGGATGTTCTTCGTCTCCGCGGTGATCATCGTGTCCCATCCACCCATCACGCCGGCAAGGCCAACCGCTTTCTTTTCGTCGGCGACGACGAGGTCGTCCGGATCGAGGGTACGCTCCACCCCATCCAGCGTCCGCAGCTTTTCGCCCTTGCGCGCGCGCCGCACGATGATGCCGCCCTCGAGCTTGTCGAGATCGAACACGTGGGTCGGCTGGCCGATGGCGAGCGTGCAGTAGTTGGTCGCGTCGACCGCGTTGGAGATCGGCTTCTGTTCGAGCAACCGGAAGCGCTCGGCGACGATGCCGGTGGACGGGACGATCTTCACATCGCGCAGGACGCGCGCCGTGAAGCGGCCGCAAAGCTTTGGTTCTTCGATGGAGATGGGAAAGGAACGGCCAGGGGTAATGCCGCCAGGGATCGTGCGGCCAGTGGACACGGTCGGGTCCAGGGCCTGCAGCTCGAGGCCGTAGATCGTGGCCATCTCGCGGGCGATGCCGTAGTGGTTCATCGCATCGACACGGTTGGTGGTGATGTCCATGTCGAAGAGTGAGCCGAATTCGCCAAGATCGAAGACGCCTTCAACGGCGATGCCGCGGAGGGTGAGGTCGTCGGCAAGGGTGCGATCGGAAACCGATAAAGCGGGCACGTAAGAGCGGAGCCAATGGGAGAGAATGCGCATAGCGAGTCAGCGAGCTAGCGAGTCAGCGAGTCAGCCTTCCAGGACGGCCAATAGCCCGTTCAGCATTCTGCCAATTTCGCGACAGCTTTCCAATAATTCCTTTTCTGCTTCCAACTCCAGATACCCCAGCCCGGAAGCCAGCTCAATCTGTGTTTCCAATTCGTAAAGCGAGCCTCTCGCTTGAGCAAGAAAAACTCGCATGCTGCCATCCGAGAGTCTTCCGTGCCCCTCTGCAATGTTACTCGGCACAGAAACGGCAGCTCGCCGCATTTGCCCGCTGAGTCCGAACACCTCAGATTTCGGAAATCCTGATGTACCCTGGTAAACCGCCTTCGCAAGCTGCATCGATTTCTGCCACACCAGCAGATCGCGAAAATAACGGGTGCGTGGGGTCGATTTCCCGCTGACTCGCTGACCGGCTCGCGAAGCGCTGACTTGCTGTTTCACGCAAATTGCTCCAAAAACCGCACGTCTCCGCCGAAGAGCAGGCCGATCTCCGAGATGCCGTACTTCATCATCGCGATGCGATCGATGCCCATCCCGAAGGCGAAGCCGCTGATCTTCTTCGGATCGTAGCCAGGCTGCTTCGTCTGCACGAACCCAAAGACCGCAGGATCGACCATCCCGCAACCGAGCAGCTCAATCCAGCCCGAGTGCTTGCACTTGCGGCATCCCGATCCGCCGCAGAAGGGACAGCTGATCTGCACGTCGGCGCTCGGCTCGGTAAACGGAAAGAACGACGGAAAGAAGCGCGTCTTCACGCTCGATCCGAAGAAGGCCTTCATCGCAAAGTCGAGCGTGCCCTTCAGGTCGGCGAAGGTGATGTTCGTGTCGACGCAGAGGCC